>NZ_DASYJG010000066.1:0-120946 GCF_035996765.1 Baekduia sp. | reverse complement strand
GACGACGAGATCCTCCAGGCGCGTCTCGGCGTATGGCCGTGGCGAGGTCGCCTCGGGACCGGACTCTTCCTCGCGACCACGGCGCCCCAGGCGCAGACGCCCGCGGCGCGTCGGGGCTTTGACGGCCATGTCCTCCAGTCTCTCGGGCTCGTCGGACATTGCGGTGAACCCCGCGTGAAGGGTCTCAGTCCCCTGTCCGGTGCAGGTGCGTCCAGATGTCGCGTGCCGTCTTGCCCGGCAGCCCCGGCACCACCTCGAGCTGCTCGCGCGTCGCCGACAGGACCGCCTCGGGCGAGCCGAAGTGCGCCATCAGCGTGCGCTTGCGCGCCGGGCCGATCCCCGGCAGGTCGTCGAGGATGGACGTCGTCATCGCGCGATCGCGGCGCGTGCGGTGATGGGTGATGGCAAAGCGGTGGGCCTCGTCGCGCACGCGCTGCAGCAGCTGCAGCTCGGGCGTGTCGTGCGGGAGCACGATCGGCTCGCGCCGGCCGGGCACGAAGACCTCCTCGATGCGCTTGGCCAGCGAGATGACCGTCACGCCGCGCCGGCGGAAGCCCTCCAGCGCGCGCAGGCCCGCCGCGAGCTGGCCCGGGCCGCCGTCGATGACGATCAGGTTGGGCAGCGTGGCGAACGACTCGTTGCGCTTGGGGTCGTGCGGACTGAGGTCCTGCTGGGTCTCCCACTGCGCCAGCCGACGTCCGAGGATCTCCTCCATCGCGGCGAAGTCGTCTGGCACGCCCTCCTCCCCGCCGCGCACGTTGAAGCGCCGGTAGTCGGATTTCTTCGGCGCGCCGCCCTCGAAGACGACCATCGACGCGACCGTGTGGGTGCCCATGAGGTTGGAGATGTCGAAGCACTCGATGCGCAGCGGCAGCGCATCGAGCCCCAGCGCCTCCTGGAGCCCGTCGAGCGCCTCGACGCGCTGCTGGCGGCGGCGCTCGGCCTTCAGGCGCTCCTGGTCGAGCGCCAGCAGCGCGTTGCGTTCGGCCAGCTCGAGGATCCGGCGCTTGTCGCCGCGCTCGGCGGCGCGGACCTCGACCTTGGCCCCGCGGCGCTGCCCGAGCGCCTCGGCCAGTGCGTCGCGCTCCTCGACGTCCTCCTGGACGATGATCTGGGGCGGGATCGCCATCTGGTCGCCGTAGTACTGCAGCAGGAACTCCTCGGCCACCTCCCCCACCTCGCGCTCCACGGCGTTCTCGAGATAGAAGGACTGGCGGTCGGACAGCACGCCGTCGCGGATCTGGAAGACCTGCGCGTTGGCGTCGGTCCCGTCGACCGCGACGGCGACGACGTCGACCGTGCCGATCGACTCGTTGGCCACGCGCTGGCGCTCGAGCAGCGAGCGCACCGCGCGCAGGCGGTTGCGCTCGAGCGCCGCCTGCTCGTAGTCGCGCGCGATCGAGGCCGCCTTCATCTTCTTCTCGAGATCGCGCTCGATCTCGCGGTAGCGCCCGGACAGGAAGGCCACGACGCCGTCGATCGACTCGCGGTACTCGTCGGGCGTCACGTAGCCGACGCACGGGGCCCCGCAGCGCTTGATGTAGTAGTCCAGGCACGGCGAGCCCGTCCGCCGTCCCGGCTCGACGCCCTGGCAGGAGCGAAAGAGGAAGACCTTGCCCAGCAGGTCGAGCGTGCCGCGCACGCGCTTGGCGTTCGAGTAGGGCCCGAAGTACACGCGGTCGCGGCGGTGGCGCTCGCGCGTGAAGTAGACGCGCGGGAACGGCTCGTCCATCGAGATCGCGATGTACGGATAGGACTTGTCGTCGCGCAGTCGGATGTTGAACCGCGGCTGGTACTGCTTGATGAAGTTCTGCTCGACCAGCAGCGCCTCGGTCTCCGAGCCGACCAAAATGAAGTCCACGCTGTCGATGAGCGAGGTCATCTGCACCGCTCCGCGCGTGACCGGATTGGAGAAGTGGCCGGCAACCCGCTTCTTCAGCGACTTGGCCTTGCCGACGTAGATGACCTTGCCGTTGGCATCGTGAAACAGGTAGACGCCCGGGCCGTCGGGCAGCTTGCGCCGCTGCTCGGCTAAACGGGTCTTGCGCCCTTCGGATTGGGAGGCAGAGGCCATGCGCCTCCGAGGATAGGCGCGACCACGGCCCGACCAGGGGTCAGACCCTCAATCTGCGCTCAACAATTGCTCGCGTGCGATCTGCAGGCAAAACGCCGTCGAGGGGTCAGACCCCTTAAGGCGTGGTCAACAGACGGTGGGACTCGCGGAAGAACGCGACCAGCTCGTCGACGTCGTCGGCCGCGACCGGGCGTTCGGCGCCGGTGAAGGCGGTGGCGTTCCAGAAGGTGTCGGGCCCGACGGTCTCTGGTGGCGTCCATGGGCCGACGTAGGCGTAGGGCTCGTCGTGGTCGGCGTCGCCGGGCGAGATGCCGTAGGTCGCGCGGGTGCCGGCGGTCTCGGAGCCGGCTTCGATGGCGATGTCGAAGTGCTCGGGCCAGAGGATCGGCGCCGATGGGTCCTCCGCGCCGCCGGTGGCGAAGGCGGTCAGCGCTTCTTCGCCAATAGCCCAGGTCTCGGCGAGCACGGCGGCGGCGCCGGCGTGGACCTCCAGCGGATCATCGGGCAGCGACGCACCGCCAACCAGCCCGACGAACGCCGCGGCGGCACGTAGCGAGCTGACGGCCGTCCGCTGCTCATCGCCGCCGGCGCCGAGCCGCACGACCTCGGTCCCGCTCACACCGACCCACGACCCATCAGGCAGATCCGGCGTGCCGAAGCCACCGGGCCGGACCCGCAGCGCGATCTCGTTCCCCGTCGCCTGCACGCGCAGCGGGCTGATCACCCGCTCGGCGAGGGCGTGCAGCGACAGGCGGGTCGTGACCAGCGGGGCGTCGGGCATGGCCATCATCTTCCCCGCCGACGCAAGAGCCGCGCCAGCAGCCCCGGTCGCCGCGGCTGCGTCGCCCGCCACTCCGACTCCGACGGCAGCCGCCCAGCCGCCCGCGCCTTCGCCGCGCAGGCCAGGTGCGCGTGGCGCCGCCCGTCACCGCGGCCCTCGGGTCGGATCAGCACGTGCTCGCTGAACGCCGGCAGCTTGCGCGGGCAGAACGGGCACGAGTAGGTCGCCGGCTTGCGGCTCTGCGCGCGCCGGATCTCATACCAGCGCGCCGCCACGATCGAGGGACGACTCATGGTCGATAGTCGACCATGAGTCGTCCCTCGACGCCAGAGCGGTGTCGCCTGTCGCCTGTGACCTTGTCGCTAGGCAGCGACGTCGTCGGAGCGCAGCTCCGCGCCGGCGATCATCGCCCGCGAGCGGCCCGTGCGCTTGGCGTCCAGGAGCGCGACGTCGGCCGCCTCCAGCAGATCGGCCAGCTCGTTGCCGTGGGTCGGCGCCGCGGCGCAGCCGAGCGAGAGGTCGATCTGCGGGCCGCTGCCCGCCTCGAAGACCTCGCCGACCTGGGCCATGATCCGCTGCGCAGCCTGCACGGCCTCCTCGAGGTTGCCGGGGACCAGCACGGCGAACTCGTCGCCGCCCAGCCGGCCGGCGTGCCCGTGCACGGCGATGATCCGTCCGATCTCGGCCAGGACGAGGTCGCCCGCGGCCATGCCGTGGCGCTCGTTGACCGCCTTGAAGTGGTCGATGTCGCAGATCAGGATCGCGCCGCCGCCGTTCTCGATCAGCGCCATCCGCGTCGTCTGCAGCCAGTGACGGCGGTTCGCCAGACCGGTGAGGTCGTCGGTCTGCGACAGCCGCTCCAGCTCGGCGACGCGCGTAGCCAGGCGCCCGGCCTCACCGCGCTGGTCGGTCTGCGTCATCTGATCGGCCAGGACATCCAGCACATCGGAGGTCAGCGACAGACGATCGAGCGCGACCTCGAGCAGGGCATGGTCGGCCTCGACGCCGCCCAGCATCCCGGAGACGTTGTTGGCCAACTGCACGCAGGCGATATCGGCGTTCGGGGCGCCGACGCCGGTCGGGCCGCCGTGGTGCCAGGCGATGATCGAGGCGACCTCGGCGGGCAGCCCCCAGCGCTCGGCCAGCAGCGCGCCGCACTGGGCGTGGTCGATGCCGAAGCGCTCACGCTCGGCCAGGACGCGCTCGGCGCCGGCGGGGAACTCGCGCGCCAGGGCGTCGCAGGCCTCCTCGCCGAAGACCTCGGGCAGCACGAGCTTGCCGACGTCGTGCAGCAGGCCGGCGAGGTGGACGGTGTCGCCCGGGACGCGCGCCTCCTCGGCTGCGGCCGCGGCGCCGATGGCCACCGCGATCGCGTGCAGATGCATCTGGCCGACGGACGCGCGGCCGTTGCCCTTGGAGCGCTCCAGGAAGCGGTAGGTGGCGGCCTCCAGCGCGAGGCGGCGCAAGGCACGACGGCCGACGAGCATGACGGCCTGGCGGATGGTCTTGGCGCGAATCGGATGCGCGCGCGCCGCCGAGTTCGAGAAGCGCAGGAGGTTCGCGGCGAAGGTCGCGTCCTGCTCCAGGGCGTCGACCAGGTCGGCCGCCGTGGACTCGTCGTCATCGCAGAGCGCGATGACACGGAGCACCGTGGCGTCCAGGACCGGGAACTCGGCCAGTTGATCGATGGCGCCTGCGACGGATTGGGCAGCGACGGGGTCGATGCCTTCCTTCCAGGGCGCGCAGTCCGTTGCGTGCTTTGCCTCCATGGCTCTCTCTGGCATCGACCGCGGTCGGGGCGCGTTGAGGTGGGGATGTGGTCGCTGGACGAGTGTCGGAGGAGAACCCGGACCCGCCCACCCCGGTTGCCCGCACCCGGGCGGGTGTGGGCAACCGCACGAACCCCGACACTGGGGGTTCCCCGCATTTCCTCCGGGGGTCCGCACCGTCAGAGTGAGCCTCACAAGCACGACCCCGCTCCCCAAGGACCTCCCCGTGAACAAGATCCAACGCTGGACGCTCGCCGTGGTCTGCGTCGCCACCGCGATGCTGATGCTCGACATCGCCGTCGTCAACACCGCGCTCTCCAAGATCGCCGGTGACCTCAAGACCGACCTGCACGGTCTGCAGTGGATCGTCGACGCCTACACCCTTGCCCTCGCCTCAACGGTGCTAACCGCCGGCGCGCTGGCCGATCGCTTCGGCCGCCGCCGCCTGTTCAGCTATGGCCTGGCGCTCTTCTCGGTCTCATCGCTGCTCTGCGCCGTGGCCGGCGACATCACCTTCCTCAACGTCGCCCGCGCCGTGCAGGGCATCGGCGGCGCGATCATGTTCGCCGTCTCCCTCGCGCTGCTGGCCAACGCGTTCCCGACCGCCAAGGAGCGCGGTGGTGCCCTGGCCGCCTACGGCGCGACGATCGGCGCCGCCTTCGCCGTCGGCCCGCTCGTCGGCGGCGCGCTGACCAGCGGCCTGGGCTGGCGCTGGATCTTCCTCATCAACATCCCGCTCGGCCTCGTCTGCCTGGCGATCACGCGCGCCTACGTCGCGGAGTCCAAGGACGCCATGGCCCGGCGCGTCGACGTCGGCGGCCTGCTGACGCTGACCGGTGGTCTCTTCCTGCTGATCCTCGCGCTGCTGCGCGGGAACGAGCTCGGCTGGGGCAGCGCCCAGATCGTCGCCGAGCTCGGCGGCGCCGGCATCCTGCTCGCCGCGTTCGTCGCGATCGAGGCGAAGGTCGCCGAGCCGATGCTCCCGCTCGGCCTGTTTCGCTCCGGATCGTTCACCGGCGCGCAGGTCGGAGCGTTCGCGATCTCGGCCACGTGGTTTGCGATCTTCTTCTACGTCACGCTCTACCTGCAGCAGGTGCTGGGCCTCTCAGCGATCGAGGCCGGCCTCGTCTACCTCCCGTCGACGATCGTCATGTTCTTCGTCGCGGGGGCGTCGGCCTCGGTGGCCGAGCGTGTCTCGGGTCGGGCGATGGTGTCGGTCGGGCTCGTGCTCGTCGGCGCCGGCATGGCGTTGCTGACGCTGGCGCAGGTCGACTCGTCGTGGACGATCGCCCTCCCGGGTTCGCTCCTGGCGATGATCGGCACGGGCCTGTTCAACCCGTCGATCAGCAACTTCGCGCTCAGCTCGGTCCCCGAGCATCAGAGCGGGCTGGCGGCGGGCGCCAACGACACGTTCCGTCAGGCCGGCATCGCGGTCGGCGTCGCGGCGCTCGGCGCGTTGATCCCCTCCGGCACGATCTTCGCCGGCGGCGGCCACGACGCGTTCGTGGGCGGCCTGCACGACGCGCTGTGGGTCTGCGCGGCGGTCTGCGTCGTCGGCGCCGCGGCCTGCTGGGCGCTGCTGCGCGACCCGGCGCCGGCCGAGGCGGACCAGACGACCCGCGTCGCCGACGACACCCTGGTCGCCGAGGCGGTCTGACCAGCACGCACCTCGCCCCCGGGGTGGGCCTGTTGACGGACGTCAGCGGTCCGCAGACAGGCCCGCCCCGTGGTGGTTCTAGGCGCCGACGCGGCCTTCGAGGTGCGGGATGCCGTGCTTGGCGTCGTAGACCGCAAACTCGCGGCCGTCGGCGATCTTGTCGGTGGAGAACGCGACCTTCGCCGGGAGCAAGACAGGGCGCTTGAAGCGCACGTCGGCGGCGAAGGTCTCCGGCAACTCCGGCCGCAGCGCGGCGAGGACGCGGGCCTTGAGCCACATGCCGTGCGCGATCGCGCGCGGCATGCCAAACAGCTTGGCGCTGACGTTGTGCAGGTGGATGGGATTGCGGTCGCCGGAGACCGCGCCGTAACGGCGGCCGATGTCGCCGGGGACCTTCCAGAGCGCCTCGGGCGCGGTCCCACCCACCCCCGCGGCGCGCTCTGTCTTGTTGTCGTCTTTGCTCGCACTGCCGCTGCCACCGCCGATGCGCAGGTAGGTGCTTCGTCCCTCCCACACGCGCTCGCCACCGACGGTCGCGACCGCGACGACGTCGAACTGACGTCCCTTCGCGTGCTCACGAAGGTCCTCGGCGTGCACGCGGATGCTCGGCATTTCGCCCAGCCCCACCGACCGGACGTGGTCGATCCGGTTGGCCACGTGGACCAGGCCGATGACGCCGAACGGGAACGCCCCGTCGGTCATCAGCGACATCGCCAGCGGGAAGCCGAGGATGTGCAAGTAGCTCGGCGGCAGCGTGTCACGGAGGTCGAAGCCGCAGACGCGGGCGTAATCGGCGACATGGCCGGCGTCGAGCGCGATGTCGTCCAGGCCGAGCGTCAGCTCCGGCAGCGTCTTGGGAGCGCTCCCGCCGACGAGCGGGACCTTGCGCAGCAGCGGCCGCGCGAACGTCCCGAACGCCGCGCGCGGGTAGAGCGTCGCAGCGCCCGGCGCGCTGTCCAGCGTGCGCTCCGGGCCGCTCATGCGCCGATCAGCGACTGACCGCAGACGCGCACGACGTTGCCGTTCACCCCGCCGGACGCCGGGCTGGCGAACCACGCGATCGTCTCGGCGACGTCGATCGGCAGGCCACCCTGGGCGAGCGAGTTCATGCGGCGCCCGCCCTCGCGGACGACGAGCGGCATCGCCGCGGTCATCTGCGTCTCGATGAAGCCGGGCGCGACCGCGTTGATCGTCGCGCCACGCTGGGCGAGCTCCGGCGCGAGCGTCTCGACGATGCCGATGACGCCGGCCTTCGACGCGCCGTAGTTGGTCTGGCCGCGGTTACCGGCAATGCCGCCAATCGACGAGACGGTGACGATCCGACCGCCCTCGCCGATCAGGTTGCCCCCCAGCAGCGCCTCGTTCAGGCGCTCCTGTGCGGAGAGGTTGACCTCGAGGACCGCGTCCCAGCGCTCGGGCTTCATCCGCGCGAGCGTGCGGTCGCGCGTGATGCCGGCGTTGTGGACGACGACGTCCACGCCGCCGTGGCGCTCCTGCAGGTGGGTGGCCAGCGTCGCCGGCGCGTCGGCCGCGGTGACGTCGAGCGCCAGCGACGAGCCGCCGATCGCGTTGGCGACCTTCGCGAGGTCCTCGCCCTGGGCCGCGATGTCAATGGCAATGACATGGGCGCCGTCGCGCGCAAGCGTCTGGGCGATCGCCGCGCCGATGCCGCGCGAGGCGCCGGTGACCGCAACGGTGCGGCCGGCCTGGGGCTTCTCCCAATCGTCAGGTGCCGGGGACGCGCCCGACCCAATGCGGATGACTTGCCCCGACACGTAGGCCGACTTGGACGACAACAAGAACCGCAGCGTCGACTCGAGCCCCTCCTCGGCGCCGGGCGCGACGTAGACGAGCTGGCCGGTCGCGCCATGGCGCAGCTCCTTGGCGGCGGAGCGCACGAAGCCCTCCAACGCACGCTGGGCGACGGCGTGGCGGCGGTCGGCGGCGTGCTCGGGAGGCGTGCCGAGGACGAGCAGGCGACCGCAGCGGCCCAAGCGGGTGATGACCGGCGAGAAGAAGTCGCGCAGCGCGCGGAGGTCCTCGGAGGCGGTGATGCCGGAGGCGTCGAAGACGATGGCGGCGACCGGCGTGGTGGCGCCGTCGTCGACCGCGGTGAGCGTCTCGCCGCCCCCCAGCTCGAGGACCTGTTCGACCGTGGAGAGCAGGCGACGCTCGGGGGCGCCACCGACGAGCGCGGGGCCGTCGAGCAGCGGTTGGCCCGGCGCGTAGCGGCGCAGAGGCGTGGATTGCGGCAGTCCGAGGCGCCCCACGAGGAAGCGGCCGGGCGGCGTGGACGAGAGGCGTTGGTAACGATCAGCGGCTTGCGACACGGTTCGATGTTACATTCTTTGATGTCACCATGGCCAAGACCAAGAGCTCTCTCCCCCGTCCAGCCGCGATCCTCGGCGGCAACCGCATCCCCTTCGCGCGCTCCAACGGGCCTTACGCCCAGGCGTCCAACCAGGACATGTTCACCAGCGCGCTCGAAGGGCTCATCGCCCGCTTCGGGCTCGCCGGTGAGACCGTCGACGAGGTCGTCGGCGGCGCCGTGCTCAAGCACGCGCGCGACTTCAACCTCATCCGCGAGTGCGTCATGGGCAGCACGCTCAGCGACGCGACGCCCGCCTACGACATCCAGCAGGCGTGCGACACCGGCATCCAGGCGGCGATCCTCGCGGCCAACAAGATCGCGCTCGGACAGACCGACGTGGCGATCGCCGGCGGCGTCGACACCACCAGCGACGCGCCGCTGGGCGTCAACGACGACCTGCGGCGCCTGCTGGTCAAGGTCAACGCGGCCAAGAGCACGGCCGACAAGGTCAAGCTGCTCGCCCACGTCCGACCGTCGCACCTGGCGCCCGACGTCCCGCGCAACGCCGAGCCGCGGACCGGGCTGTCGATGGGCGACCACGCGGCGATCACGGCACGCAAGTGGGGCATCACGCGCGAGGCCCAGGACGAGCTGACGGTCGCTAGCCACCAGCATCTGGCCGCCGCGTATGACCGTGGGTTCTTCGATGACCTGGTCACGCCCTACCTCGGCCTGTCGCGCGATCAGAACCTGCGCCCGGACTCGTCGTTGGAGAAGCTGGCCAAGCTGAAGCCCGTCTTCGGTGTCGGCGAGGACGGCGCGACGATGACGGCGGCCAACTCGACGCCGCTGTCGGACGGCGCCTCGACGGTCCTGCTCTCCACCGACGAGTGGGCCGCCGAGCGGCGCCTGCCAGTGCTCGCCTACCTGACGCACTCCCAGACCTCGGCGGTCCCCTACGTGCACGGCGACGAGGGGTTGTTGATGGCCCCGGTCTACGCCGTCCCGAAGATGCTCGCCCGCGCCGGCCTGACGCTCGACGACTTCGACTACTACGAGATCCACGAGGCCTTCGCCTCGCAGGTGCTGGCGACGCTCGCCGCGTGGGAGGACGGGGACTTCTGCCGCTCCCACCTCGGCCTCGACGGGCCGCTGGGCTCGATCGACCGAACCAAGTTGAACGTCAACGGCTCGTCGCTGGCCGCAGGCCATCCGTTCGCCGCGACCGGTGGCCGGATCCTGGCAACGACCGCCAAGCTGCTCGCCGAGAAGGGCTCAGGCCACGCGCTGATCTCGGTCTGCGCCGCCGGCGGCCAGGGCGTCGTGGCGATCGTCGAGCGCTGATCAGCGGTAAGTCTCGCCGCTCGCACTTGCGGGCTGCGGGCGCAGGACGGGCCGCTCGCCGGTGCGCTGGCGGCGCGGCTCGGGCGCGAGCGAGTGGGGCACATTCACGGTGGTCCGGCCGGCGCTCGTTCGCCGCTGCGCCCAGCGGATCGCGGGGCGCTCGACGAACAGCCAGCTGAGCGTGGCGGCGGGCAGCGTGATCGCCAGGACGGCGAGCAGCTCGCGCGTGAGTGAGTCCTGCGGCCAGTGGCCGGTCATGCGCAGGGCGACGATCACAGGAAAGTGGAAGAGGTAAACGCCGTAGGAGATCGTCCCGAGCCACTTCGCCGGGCCGCGCGCCAGCAGCACGGCCTGCCACGGTCCGGCGACGAGCGTGGCGAGGACGAGCGCGATGCCGGCCACGCCGGGCGCGTCGCCGACGAGGTTGCGGGTGTCCACCGATCCGGCGCCGGTCGCGTGCCACCACGAGTTGGCGACGATCAGCACGATGCCCGCCATGGCGACGGCGGCGGCCGGGGTCGCCCGCAGCGTCCGGCGGTGCAGCAGCACAGCCGCAGTCATACCGGCGCCGAACTCGGTGAGATGCGGCAGCAGCGACGTGCTCAGTGTCTGCGGCCAGTGATGGGTGTAGGCGAGGACCGTGCTGAGCAGACCGGCGGCGATGACGGTCAGCGTGAGGACGACCAGGCGGCCGCGATGGATGCCGAGCCGCAGCGCGAGCAGGCCGGCGAGCGGCAGCGTCGCGTAGAACGACACCTCGATCGCCAGCGTCCACATCGGTGGATCGAGGTGCTTGATCGTCTCCTCGAAGTGGTTCTGGGCGAAGAGCAGGAAGACCGGCAGCTGGGCGGGATCGATCTGCATCGGGTGATCGAGATGACGCAGCAGCAGGAACGACGCGGCGAGCGCGAGCCAGTAGCCGGGCAGGATGCGCGCGGCGCGGCGGATCACGTAGCGCGCGAGGCTCGGGCCCCGACGCGCACCGTCCAGCGCCGCGCCGACGAACGGCCGGAAGAGCAGGAAGCCCGAGAGCACGAAGAACAGCTGGACGCCAAGGCGCAGCTCACCGAGCGTGAAGTCAAGGAAGCCCTTCGGCGGGCGATGGCTGTCGCCGTAGCTGAACATCCACACGTGCAGGACCAGGACGCCGGTGGCGGCGAGCCCGCGCAGGCCGTCGAGCGCGTCGAGGCGACCGCGCGGGGCGCGGGCTGGTGGCGGCTCGGCCGTGGGCATGTGCAGACGGTCGGTCACGAAGCTGAGAGGCGGCGAAGAACGCTGCGGGCAGACGCCAAGCGTCGGTCGGGCTCCTGCGCCGCTGGTGGTACCCCTACCCAGCGGCGCCTCGGGTACACCCTAGCCGCCGGCCTAAAGGCCAGATACAGCGGCGTGTCGGACGCGCGCGGCGCCGCAGCGCGCGACTAGTGATATTGCCAGGCGATCCCTGCCGTATCGACGACACCATCGTTCGCGGTGGCGGTGACCGTCACCCCCGCGGTGACGTAGCCGTCCTTTTTTAGGGCGGTGTGCATCGCCTTTACGGCGGCGGCCGAGGCCTTCAGCGTTATCGTCGTACCCGTGATCGTCACGTCGAGCGAAAAGCTCTTGATCTGACCGCCGACGATGACACCGGCGTTAGCGACGGTGGTGGCCAAGGTGCAGGTGCGGCGGCAGGTCGCGGTGATGGCGCCGAGGCGGGCGCCGGGGCGCTTGGCGCGGTCCTTGGTCTTGACGTGGAGGCCGACGGGCGCGGGCGGCCGACCGGCCGCGGTCGGCGTCGTGGTCGCCGCGCAGCCGCGCGCGGGCGCGACGCCGGCGAAGCGCTCGATGCGGTTGTTGCCGCTGTCGGCGACCAGCAGGCCGCCATCACAGTCGAGCTCCAGGCCGCGTGGAACGGCGAGCTGCCCGGCCCCGGTGCCGGGCGTGCCGAGCGTCTGGGTGATCGTGCCGTCGGCAGCCAGCCGCAGCAGGCGGCCGTTGTTGGCGTCGGCGACCCAGACGCCGCCGTCGCTCGTGGCCGCCAGGCCGGCCGGGATGGATGGCTCGCCGCCTGCGGGCCGCGGAATCGGCCAGGTCGCCAGCAGCTTGCCGGTCGCGTCGTAATGCGCGACGGTGCCGTCGGCCGGGCGGGTCTGGTTGGGCGAGGTGCCCTCGGCGATCGCGAGCGTGCCGTCGATCAGCTCAGCAATGGCGGTCGTGCTGCGGCCGGGCTTTTGGCGGGTGCCGAGCCAGGTCGGCTTGGCGTCTGCGGTGTCGCCGATGCGGGCGAACTCGCCGGTGCCGGCCACGACCCACGCGGTGCCCGTCGGCCCCACGTCGAGGCCGGACGCCGCAGGACCGCGATCGACGAAGGTGAGCAGACCCGTGACCGTCTGGTCGGCGAAGGCGCGCACGGAGCCGTTGTCGGCCGCGAGCACCGAGCGGTCGGTAGCGAAGCCGATCCCCTGCGGCTGGGCCACGACGGCCGTCGAGTTCTGGAAGGACTTGCTCTGGGCCCAGGCGCCAGCGGCGTGGCCGGCGAGATCGAACCACGAGATTCGCCCGTTGCCGTCGGCGACCGCGACCTCGCCGAACGCGTTGGCGGCGACGTCCGCGGGCGCCGTGATGTGCGGTCGCGCGCGCCCGTTAATCCCGATGCTGCGGACAAAGCCGCCGGACTTGGTGAACTCCTGGACTCGATCGTTGCCGGCGTCGGCGACCAACACATGGCCATTGGGTTGGATCGCGAGCGCACGCGGGAAGACGAACTTGCCGTTGCCGTGGCCCTGTGAGCCCCAGGTGCGGACGCGGCGCAGGTGGCGGTCGAGCTGGACGATGCGATGGAGGTTGTTATCGGCGACATAGGCGCCCCCGTTGTCGCCGAAGGCGACGTCGTAGGGGAAGCGCAGGCGGACGCCCGTCTTGGCCGATGTCGCCTTGACGAAGCGCCCCGAGGTCGTCAGCTCGACGACGCGGTGGTCGGCGTCATCGGCCACAAGGATCCGCGAGCCCTTGACCGCGAGCCCCTGCGGCATCTTCAGCTTGCCCTTGCCGAGGATCTTGGGGTTCTTGCCGGAGAGCGTGAAACGCTGCACGCGGTTGTTGGAGGCATCGGCGACATAGACGTACTTGCCCGCGACCGCGATTCCGCCGCTGGCCGACGACGCGGCATAGCTCCCCGAGCTCGTGTGGAGCTTGCCGAGCCCGGGGCCGCGACCACCGAAGCAGCGGACGGAGGCACCGCCCGCATCGAAGACCTGCACCAACTGCTGGTTGGTGTCCAACACATAGCTGTTGCCTTTGGCGTCCACCGCGATCCCACCGATCGCCCCAAGCCGTCCGCAGCCCTGGCCGCTCAGGCCGAACGACGAGACGTACTTGCCGTCGTGAAAGCGCTGTACGCGGCCGCTGAAGTGGTCGCCAACCAACAAGTCGCCAGCGGGCGTGATCGCCAGCGCCTCCGGCAACCGCAATGCGCCGGGCTCATCGCCGAAGCTGATCGTCTGCACCGAGCCGGGCTCCTGCGCAGAGGCACCTCCCACCCCCAGCGCGAGGACGGCAGTCAGCGTTCCGGTCAGCAGTCGGCCAATCATGCGGCGCACCGTATCTGCAACGCCTATGTGCCACATCAGGGAGTTCCCTGGGCATAGGAACTGGGCGATAGCCAAGCTCTAATGGCTGCTCTAACGCTCGTCGCAAGAGTCGTTCGCGTAGAGCGTCCCGTCGTCATGCGACAAGCCGGACCTTGAGGCCGGTGGCGAGTGCGGCCGGGTCGCCGGTGCCGCCGAGGAGGCCGAGGATGGTGGCGACGTAGGTGATGGTCTCGGGGATCTGGGGGATGCAGCCGCAGGCGGCGACCGGTTGTGGTCCGGCGTTATAGGCGGCTAGCGCGAGTGGGACGGAGCCGAATTGGGCGAGGAGATCGTGCATGAGGTGGGCCTGGGCGAGGATCGCCGCTTCGCCGTCGAAGGGGTCGACGAGGTTGTAGGCCTTGGCGGTGCCGGGCATGAACTGTGCGATGCCCTGGGCGCCGGCGCTTGATTGGGCGAATGGGTTGAAGTGCGACTCCTGCCAGAGCTGGGCGGCGAGCAGAGCGGCGCCGACGTTCCAGTGCTGTGCCGCGCGGGAGATCGCCGGCGCCCAGCGCTCCGGAACGAAGGACGGCAGGCCGCTGCGGCCGTCGCCCGGACCGAAGCCGACGCTGCGGGTGCCGGCCGCTCGAACGAACCCGAAATGCCAGTCCTCCCACGAGTAGCGCTGGACGAAGCCGAAGCGCTTGGCGTTGGCCGCCAGCCAGGCGTATGCCGACGGAGGACCAAGGTCGAGCTCGGTGCCGAGGCGGTGCAGCGATTGGCTCGGCGGCGCAACCCACTTCGGATCGGGATGGGCGGCGAAGAGCGCGGCCTGCTCGGCGTTGGTGCGAAAGGCACTGGTGATGATCAGCGCGACGCCGTCCGCACGTGCCGCAGCGGTCATGCGATCGAAGGCGAGCGCGACGTCCGGGCGCATGCGCTTGCCTTGGCGCTGTGCGAGCGGGCCGCGGTACTCGCCGGACAGGTCGCCGCCGGACGACGGCAACGCGAACGGCGCCACCTCGGCGACCGCACGCCCCGCGCCGTCCACCTTGCGCCCCGCGACGGACACCGGGTCGGTGATGGTCACCGCGATCCGCGTCGGCGCCAGCGCGGCTGCGTCGGGAAACGCGATGGCGATGTGGTGCGCGCCGTTGCGCTGCGCGGTGGCCATCGCCGACCGGCGCGCCAGCGCGAGATAGGCCTCGCGCTCGAGATGGCGCGGGTTCGCCATGCCGTGATCCAACTGCGCGGGCTCGAAGAGCCGCGGCTGCGCGACACGCATCGTCTCGGCGCCCGCCAGCGCGGCAAGGTCGGCGGCACCGCGATGCTCCTGCTGGGCGCCCAGGCCAGCGGCGATCGCGCCGAGCAGCGCCGCCCCGGCGACGACCGCGAGCATCACGCCGAGCATGAGCATCAGCGCCTGCCCGCGTTCGTCGGCGGCGCCCGCAGCCGTACGCGAGCAGATGCGTGAGGCGCCGGTCCATGGGGT
The DNA here is from genome assembly GCF_035996765.1 of Baekduia sp. NCBI lineage: Bacteria > Bacillati > Actinomycetota > Thermoleophilia > Solirubrobacterales > Baekduiaceae > Baekduia > Baekduia sp. The sequence goes on along the minus strand of NZ_DASYJG010000066.1, from coordinate 105,970 downwards.
GCAGCCGCTCGCCGCAGACCATCCACGACGCCATGACTCAGTCATCGTCGCCTCGCAGAGCCGCTGCCGCGACCTTCCGCCAGGCTGGAGAGACCGGGAGGCCCGTCGCAGCGAGGAGGCGGCCGGTCGCCGCACCGGTCGTTGGCGGGCGAAGGAGGCCGGCACCACGCCCGAGCCGGGCAGCGGTGTCGATCGCCAGGCGCTCCAGCCCCTCAGCGGCGTCGGACGGCGGCACGACGATCAGGCGGTCGAGACCGGCCAGCAGCGGATCGAATGCTGGTGATCGCGCGCCGGCGATCACGAGGATGAACGGGATGTCGCCGGCGGCGGCCAGCGCGCGCTCGGTGGCGGCGCGAGCCTCGGTATCGGAGGCCGGAAGCGCCACGGTCACGACGCGGCCGCACGCCCCGGCAGCCAGACCACGCGCGCCAAGCCGCTGGGCGAGCTTGCGCGCGGCGCCGCCGGCGAGACCGGAGCGTGGTGGCTCGACGGACTCGGCGCCTGTCCACCGACAGACGACGGCGCAGGGAACGCGACGGGCAGCCGCCGCCGCGAGGCCCAACGCCGCGCCGACCGCCGACGCATCGCCTGGCGAGACCAGAACACCGAGCGTCGCTGGCAAGGTGCGCTCGGCAACTTGGCGCACGGGTCGTGCAGTGGGCGCCGCGTCGCCGAGCAGGAACAGATCGCGCAGCCGTCTCAGCACGATCGCGCTCACGACGCCTGCTCCGGCGCAGGCCCGGCGTCAGCCTTCGCGGTCGTCGACAGCAGGTTCGACAGCCCCGGCACGAGGCTCGGTGGCGACAGACGCACGCGCGCATGACGCCCGGACACGTGCACGGTGATGTGCGAATGTGTCCAGTCCGGCGCCGCCGAGCGGGCGGCAGCAGCGGGATCGCCACCTTGAAGCAACGCCATCGCTGCGGCGTCGGCGGCAGACGACGCCGAGACACGCGCCGCGCCGGCGGCGAGCAGCTCGGCTGCCGCTAGGACCACGACCACGAGGAGCGGCAGCGCGCCGACGATTTCGACGGTCGACTGTCCGTCGCACAGAGAAAGGAAGCGACGCGGAGGCCGCCCACTCGCGGCCGTGCGACAGCCCGACAGCTCGGCGCAGCGGCGGACGGGCCGGCACGTCCAACCGCTCACGACTGCGGCTCCATCCGGGCGCGCACCGTGACCGAGCCGAAGCGCAAGCCGGCAAACACTGACGGCACCTCCGCGCGGACGCGCACGCCGCCGGCCGGGCCGCCCACCAGCCGCGCCCCCGGCAAGACTTGCCGCGCCGCGCCACCCGCATCACCACCAACCGCAGACGCCCGCGCCCCGGCCCGCGCCGCCGCACCCGCCAGCCACCACGTCTGCCCCGCGACCACCGCCTGCCACGCAAGCAGCGCCACCAGGCCGAGCACCGGCAACACAGCCACCAGCTCGACGGTTGCCTGCCCGTCCTCCCCGCTCCCCGCGCGCAACTTCCACATGGCGGCCAGATTGCCGCCGCACCGGTGACGGCTCTACGCGGGAATGTGACGAATCAGCGAAGGCTCAGTAGCCGTACTCGCGGTAGTGCTTGAAGACCGCGTAGGCCGCGCCCAACGCGCCCGCGATCAGCACCACCAAGACCAGCGAGCCCAAACCCGTCTGGGTCAGCTTCACCCGACCCGCGAGGACCACGACGATCGCCGCGATCGACCCATAGGCCAGCGCCCGATGCTGATCGCCCAGCGAGAAGATCGCCACGCGGTTCTCGCGGTAGAAGCGCACGCCGAGCAACACGAACGTCACCGACAGCGCAATCCCGAGCAGCGCCCAGATCAGGCCGGCCGTCGCTCCCCCACCCGGGAGGAACGCGACAGCGGCGGCAACCGCCACCACGATCAGGACGTTACGAGCGGTCTTGTTCAAGGCCCCGCCAAGGGTACTACCGGCACCACCAGCACGCCGGGGCGGGCCCTGGCCGACGTCCGCGCGCTAAGAGCTCAGCGCGCGCAGCTCGGCGGCGAGGTCCATGTCGGCCTCGTCCCCCTGACGCAAGGTCGCCGGCGCCGGCCCATCGGCCGGCTCAGCCACCGCAGCCTCAGCCAGGCGCTCGGCCGGCTCGCTGCCGTCAACCGGCTCGGCCGCGAAGCGGTACCCGACGCCGAAGTGCGTGTGGATGTAGCGCCAGTCCGGCGACGCCTTCTCCAGCTTCTGGCGCAGCTTGCGCACGAAGACGTCCACGGAGCGGTCGCCGCGCGCCATCGCGTAGCCCCACACCCGCTGGTAGATCTCCTCGCGCTCCAGGACGCGGCCTTCAGATCCGGCAAGCAGCTCGATCAACTCGAACTCCCGACGGGTCAGATCGACCGAGCGCCGATCGACAAACGCCTGGAAGCGATCCGACCGGATCTCCAGGTCACCCGCGGCGACCGGACCGCGCTCGGCGCGCGCGTCAGACCGGCGGCGGCGACGCACGACGGCCTCGACGCGAGCGATGAGCTCCTCGGGGTGACACGGCTTGGTCAGCCAGTCGTCGGCGCCCAACCGCAGCCCGCGCACGCGCTGGGCCACGGTCGACTGGCCAGTGCAGACCACGACGCCAAGGCCCGGCAGCTCCGAGCAGACGCGATGCAGGTAGTCCCAGCCCGACGGGCCGAGAATCGCCAGGTCAACGACCAAGGCGCTCAGCCGCATGGCGACGATCGTCTCGACCGGCACCGCGGACGCCAAGGTCCGGTGCTCCCAACCGAGCCGCTCCAGACGCTTGTCCAGCACCTGGAGGAACCCCGAATCAGTGTCGATCACGGCGAGCCGCAAGGGCTGCGCCGACGTACCGCGTTCCGTGGTCATCTCGAAACGGCAGTCTACGCAGACTGCTCGACGTAAGACCCAGAAAACCCGTCGACGGTCACCACATCTTTACAACTGGAAATCCGCACAGAGCGGGTCAAATGCGCGGCACGGGGTGCGACGAGTCCGAAAACTCGCGAAACAGCCCCGTGACGACGAACGCCGTCTGCTCGCCGACGTCGACCGCGTTGTCGCCGATGCGCTCGATCGCCCGCGACACCATGACCATGTGCATGGCCCACTCGCGCGTGTCGGGATCGGTCCCGACGTCGATCGCCAGCTGGAAGATCTCGCGGTTGAGCAGGTTGATGCACTGGTCTTGACGCACCAGGTCCTCAGCCAGCGCAACGTCGCGCGTCGCGAACGCCGTCTTGGCCTGCGTGACCTCGGTCCGCGCCGCGCGCCCCATGCGCAGGATGCGCTCCAGGACCTCCTCGCGGACCGGCGGCTCATGGCCCGTCAGTGGGATCGTCTTGGCGATGTTCACGCACTGGTCGCCCATGCGCTCGATGTTCTTCATCACGTGCAACATGGCCGCGACGATCCGCAGGTCACCGGCCACCGGCGCCTGCAGCGCGAACAACGACAACAACCCTTGATGCACCTCGAGATACCGCCCGTCGATGAGGTCGTCGTTGCCGATGACCATCGCCGCCAGCTCGACGTCCTGGTGCTCAAGCGCCTCCATCACGCGATCGAGTTGCGTGACGACGAGGTCGAGGCCACCGAGGCCCTGCTCCTCGACGCGCCGCAGCTCCTCGGAGAAGTGGGCCCGCGTACGTTCGGCCATCAGCCGAACTTCCCGGTGACGTACTCCTCCGTACGGCTGTCGGAAGGGTTGGTGAAGACGTCGGAGGTCGGCGCGTGCTCGATCAGCTCGCCGGCGAGGAAGAACGCCGTCGTGTCGGCCACGCGCGCGGCCTGCTGCATGTTGTGCGTGACGATGACGATCGTGAAGCGTTGCTTGAGATCGGAGATCAGCTCCTCGATCTTCAGCGTGGCGATCGGGTCCAGCGCCGAGCACGGCTCGTCCATCAGGATCACCTGCGGCTCGACCGCGATCGTGCGTGCGATGCAGAGCCGCTGCTGCTGACCACCGCTCAAGCCGATGCCGGGCTGGTTCAAGCGATCCTTGACCTCTTCCCACAGCGAGGCGCCACGCAGCGACTGCTCCACGCGCTCCTTCAAGTCAATGCCCTTGATGCCGTTGAGCTTCAACCCCGCCGCCACGTTGTCGAAGATCGACATGGTGGGGAACGGGTTGGGCTTCTGGAAGACCATGCCGATCGCACGGCGCACCGCGACGACGTCGACCGACGAGCCGTAGATGTCGTCGCTGTCGAGCAGGACCGAGCCGGTCGCCCGCGCGCCCGGGATCTCCTCGTGCATGCGGTTGAGACAGCGCAACACGGTGGACTTGCCCGAGCCCGACGGCCCGATCATCGCCGTGACCTTGTTGGGGACGTAGTCGATGGACACGTCCTTGATCGCGTGGCCGCCGCCGTAGAAGGCGTCCAAGGCCGTCACCGAGATGCCGGGTGCGGCCTGCAGCACCTCGCGCTCGTCGGCCGCGCCGGCGCCCGAGACCGCGGAGCGGGTGGGCAGCGGAGCACGTGGAGCGGGTGCATTCGCATCGCCGGAGTTCGGGGTCGTGCGCGGATCGTCCGTCATGGTCTTGGTGTCCGGGTCGGTCACGAGAGTCGGCTCCTGCGCGAGGCGAGTCGCGCGACGAGTGTGGTGAGGAGGATGAGGGTCACGAGCGCGAGCGCGGAACCCCAGGCGCGTTGCACGAGGGCGTCGTTGGGCGACCCGACGTCCGTGTAGATCTGCACGGGCAGCGAGTTCATCCGCTCCCCGAGGTTGAAGGTGGTGCCGTTGACGATCGTCGCGGTGAAGAGCAGCGGTGCGGTCTCGCCGGCGGCGCGGGCGACGGCCAGCAGCGAGCCGGTGATCAGCCCCGGCAGCGCCGTCGGCAGCACGACGCGCATCGTCACGCGCCAGCGCGGGGTGCCCAGCGCCAGCGCCGCCTCGCGCAGGCCGTCGGGCACCAACAGCAGCACAACCTCGGCCGAGCGCGTCACGACCGGGAGCATCAGCAGCCCGAGGGCGACCGAGCCCTTCCAACCGGCAAACGAGCTTCCGCCCCAGCCACCGAGCACCAGCGTCACGTAAATGAAGAGGCCGAACACGATCGACGGCACGCCGGTCATCACGTCGACGAAGTAGCGGACCGTCGAGGCGAAGCGGCCGGCGCGACCGTACTCCACCAGGTAGAGCGCGACGCCCCAGCCGAACGGGATCGCGATCGCCGAGGCCAAGGCCACCATCTCGATCGTGCCCAGCAGCGCGCTCTTGACGCCGCCCTGGTCGCCAAGGAAGTTGCCGGTCGGGTCCTTGGTGAAGAAGTCGAACGACCACGCGCCGAGCCCCTTGCTCAGCAGGTAGTAGATGACGGCGACGAGCGGGATCAAGGCGATGAGGGTGCCGAGCGCGAGCACGCCGCGCATCACCTGATCGGTAGCACGGCGGCGCGGGGTCAGCTGGCCGAGCGCGGTCATGCGACACCACCAGGAACTGCCTTCACCTTGGTCCCCTTGTTTTCAGCCCTGCGGACGAGGCCGCGCGCCAACGCGTTGATGAGCAACGTGAGGATGAACAGCACCAGGCCCGCGGCGATCAGCGCGCCGGCGTGGACCTTGTCGTTGGCCGCCTCGCCGAACTCGTTGGCGATCACCGCGGCCAGCGTGTAGCCCTGGTCGAAGATCTGCTTGCCGATCGTGGGCGAGTTGCCGATGACCAGCGTCACCGCGATCGTCTCGCCGATCGCACGGCCGAGGCCGAGCATCGCGGCGCCGGTGATGCCCGAGCGCGAGTACGGCAGCACGGCCATCCTGATCATCTCCCAGCGCGTCGCGCCGAGCGCGAGCGACGCCTCCTTCAGGTCCGGCGGGACCGTGGAGATGACCTCGCGGGAGATCGCCGAGACGATCGGCAGGATCATGATCGCCAGGATCAGCCCGGCGATGAAGTAGTTGGGGCCCGCGACGTTGCCGCCGACGAACGGCAGGAAGGCGAACGTGTCGGAGAACCACTGCTCGGCCGGCCGGAGCTTGGGGATCAGCACGAAGATGCCCCACAGGCCGTAGACGACCGACGGGACCGCGGCGAGCAGCTCGACGAGGATCACGAGCGGGCCGCGCACGCGGCGCGGGGCGAGCTCGGTGATGTAGAGCGCGGTGGCGACCGCGACCGGCACGCCGATGACCAGCGCGATGGCGGCGGTGATGAGCGTCCCGACGACGAGCGGCCAGGCGCCGTAGATCGCCTTGGACGGGTTCCAGTCGTTGGTGAACAGGAACGAGAAGACGCCCTGGTGGCTGAGCGCCGGCTGCGCCTTGTTGATGAGGAAGACGAAGAAGAACGCGATCAGCGCCAGGATGAGCCCGGCGAGGCCGATCAGGATCGCGCGGAAGAGCGGGTCCGCGCGACGCGCCGACGGCGACCGCTCCAAGATGGAGCGGCCGCCGCGGCGGACGTCAGGTGACGTGGTGGCCATCAGCTCCCGATCGCAACGCCATTGCACTGCATCGCGTCGACCACGGCCTGGTCCTTGGCCTTCAGGGCATCGGGGATCGGGGCGTAGGACAGCTTCTTGATGGTGTCCTGGCCCGCACCGAGCAGGTAGGCGAAGAACGTCTTCAGGCCGGTGGCCTTGTTCTTGTCCATGCCGGCCTTGCACGGGTCGGCGTAGGTGATGGCGAACGTCTGGGAGACGATCGGGTAGGCGGCGGCATTGGCCGCGTCGATCGTCGAGACGCCGAGGTCAGCCGGGACGGTGAGACCCTCGGCGGCGGCCGAGGTCGACTCCAGCGTCGGGGCGATGTACTTGCCGCTCTTGTTCTTGACGTCGGCGAACGTGAAGCCGTTCTGCAGCGCGTAGGCCTGCTCGACGTAGCCGATCGCGCCGTCGGTCTGCTTGACCGCGGCGGCGACGCCGTCGTTGCCCTTGGCGCCGGTGCCGACCGGCCACTTGATGTCCTTGTCGACGCCCGGGCCGCTCTTCCACTCCGGCGAGTAGTTGGCCAGGAACTGCGTGAAGCCCTTGGTCGTGCCCGACGAGTCGGAGCGGTGGACGACCGTGATCTTCGTCGACGGGATCGTCAGCCCGGGGTTCTGCGCCTTGATCGCCGCGTCGTCCCAGGAGGTGATCTTGCCGAGGTAGATCTTGGCCAGCGTCGCGCCGTCGAGCTTGAGGCCCGACTTGACGCCGCTCAGGTTGTAGGAGGCCGTGATCGCGCCGAGCGCGAACGGGATCTGGATCGGATCGCCCTTCTTGATCGTCGCCTTGTCCTCGTCGGCCAGCGCGGGGTCCGAGCCGGCGAAGTCGACGGTGCCAGCAGCGAACTGCGAGACGCCGGCACCCGAGCCGACGCCCTGGTAGTTGATCGTCAGGCCCTTGCCCTTGAGGTCGGCGCCGACCTGCTGGTAGATGGGGGCCGCGAAGGTCGAGCCCGCGCCGTTGAGCGTGGCCGTGACCGAGGAGCCACCGCCCGCGGCGGAGGAGTTGGTCGCGGCGTCCGAGCTGTTGTCATCGCTGCCACAGGCGGCGACGCCACTGGCCAGGACACAGGCCGCGAGGGCGGCGAGGGGGATTCGGGGATTCACGTGCACTCCTTGATCTTGTTGTCGCGCGGCAGGCTGACGCGGCAACGACCACATCCTGTTATCGCGATGTGGTCGAGTTGTGAAAGACGTGTGAAGCCTCGGGAGAGAATCGATAGCCGAAGCCCACATGGGTGTGGATGAACGCCCACGCCGGAAGCGCGGTCTCGAGCTTCACGCGCAGCTTGTGCACGTAGACGTCGATCGAGCGATCGCCGTCTCGCAGCTCGCTCCCCCACACCAACGTGTACAGCTCGCCACGGGAGACGATCCTGCCGGCGCGTTGCACCAGGGCGACGAGGAGTCCGAACTCCCGGACCGACAACGTCAGGGCGCGACCGGCAGCGAGCACCAGCCCGTCGCCGGGGCGGATCTCCAACTCGCCCGCGTACAGCACGTCGCTTGTCTGCGCAGCCTCCATCCCGGGCAGACTCCCGCGCGACGCGACGCGTACCGTGACCGTCCGGTGAACCCCTTGTGAACGACCTGTGAAAGTCCGCGAGGCCGGGCCCGAACGGAGTTAAGGTCAGGTGGGGATGGCGCTGTTTCGATCGACTGACACCGGGGTCCTCGACCTGTTCGAGGAGTCCGGCCGCAACGTGCAGCGCGCGACGCTGCTGCTGCGCGACCTGATCGCCGAGTATCCCGAGCGCGCCGATCTGTCTCGCGACCTGCTCCTCAGCGAGCAGGAGGGCGACCGCATTACCCACGACATCATCCATCGCCTAAATCGGGCCCGCCCACCCCGGAATGGTCGACCGCCGATGGATCCGGCCGACGGCCATGTCCTGGCGACGACGCTGGACGACATCGTCGACTACGCCGAGCAGGCCGCCGACGAGTTGGCGCTCTACGCCGTCGAGGCGCCGATGGAGCAGGCGACGCTGATCGCCGACGTGCTCGTCGGGGCCGGCGAGCAGGTCGCCCAGGCGCTGCGCTGCCTGCGCTCGGGCGCCGAGCTCGCGCCCCACCTCGTAGAGATCCACCGGCTGGAGAACGAGGGCGACCGGCTGAGCCGCGACGCGGTCGCCTCGCTCTTTGCCAACGGCATCGACCCGATGGTCGTGATCCGCTGGAAGGACATCTTCGAGACGCTCGAGCAGAGCGTCGACGCGTGCGAGAAGGTCGCCCACGTGCTCGAGGGCATCTCGCTCAAGCGGCGCAACAAGCGCCGGTAGGAGAGACTGCGTCGCATGGCGCAGGAGATTGAACGCAAGCTCCTGGTGGATGAGCTGCCGGACGATCTCGACGCGTGGCGCGCGCGGCGCCTGGAGCAGGGCTACCTCGCGATCACCGACGAGGCTGAGATCCGGATCCGGCGCGCGGACGACAACGACGCTTGGCTAACCGTGAAGTCGGCGCCGAGCCTGTCGCGGGTGGAAGAGGAGCTGGTGCTGGACGCCGATGCGTTCGAGCGGCTCTGGCCGCTGACCGAGGGCCGACGCGTGGTCAAGGTCCGCCACACGCGCGAGGACGCGCCGGGTATGACCTTCGAGCTGGACGTCTACGAGGGCGCGCTCGCGGGGCTCGTGACGCTGGAGGTCGAGTTCGCGTCCGAAGAGGACGCGCGCGCCTGGACGCCCCCACCGTGGGCAGGCCGCGACGTCACCGGCGACAAGGCCTACGCCAACCAGACGCTCGCGGTCCACGGCGCGCCGCGGAGCGCGTCGAGGGACGACTGATGGTCGCTGGGCGACCATCAGTCGTCCCTCGATGGCCCCGGCAGGGTTACGACGAGAGGTCGTGTGGGACGGTGGTCTGGTCGCTCAGCGCGCGCGTGGGCGGCGGTGTGCTGACCGCCGGCTCTGCCGGCGGGACGACGACGGCGGCACCGACGAGCGTCGACTGCGCTTGGAGCATCAGCGGCTGGCCGCAGCGCCAGCAGTAGGCGGCGCCGCGGCTGTGCGGTGCGCCGCAGGCACGGCACTGGCCGCCGACGCCGTCCTTCGCATCGGCGACGAGGCGCTCGACCTCGCCCAGCTCGGCGTCGGCGTCCTGCAGCTCGGCGGCCTTGCGCACGAGGACGTCGAGGCGGAAGTGGTCGCGGATCGCCATCTCATAGGTCAACCCGCCGAGATCCCAGTGCAGGGTCGCGACCTTCTCGGCCAGCTCGTCGCGCCGGCGCAGCAGCTCGGCGTGGATGTCGGGTGTGGTGCTCATGTCGTCCTATCCGATGCTTTCCACGTCGCTGCCGCCGCCGGCGGGGGTGCTCTTGTCGACCGGCGGCGCCTTGCCGCCGGTGCCGAGGGTCTTGGGCAGCTTCTCCGACTTCTTGGAGTAGTCGCCGCCGGCGCTGCTGTCGAGCTTCTTGACCGTGTTGTTGGTGGCCTTCGAGCTGCTCGACGATGACGACGTGTCCTTCTTGGAGGACTTGGACTTGGTGATGTCCTTGGTCGTCGTCGTGACGCCGTCTGTCGTCTCGGTGGCGGCCGGAGCGGCGGTGCTCGCCACGGCAGCCGCAGGCGCCGGTGCGGCGCTGCCGACGCTGATGACCTGCGGCGTCGCGTTGGCAGATGAGTCGTTCTGGCCGAGGCCGCCGATCAGCACGCCGACGCCGAGCGCCAGCAGCAGGCAGGCCACGCCGGCCACCGCGGCGGCGTTCGTACTCATGCGGCCGAACCAGATACCCGGAGGCGGTGCGGCCGCCGGGCCGGTCGCGACGGCCGCGCCGGCGCCCTGCGGGACCTGCCGGGCCAAGATGTCCAAGAACGGCAGGCGCGCCTCGGCGCGGCGCGCCCCGCACTGCAGGCAGTAGCGCTGGTCGGCGGCCAGCGGTGAGCCGCAGGTGCGGCACGGCGCGTTGGGCTCGCCCAGCAGCGGGCGGTTGATGTCGGTCACTTCGTCCCTCCTGAGAGGACGGTCGGGGGTGCCGTGCAGGCAAGCTGCGCCTGTTTCGGATCGCCGATGAAGAACACGGTGAAGGTGGTGGGCTTCTTGGAGTCGGCAGCCGGCGCGAGGCGATCGACGACCGCGCGGCCGGCGGCCAGGACCTTGGCGCCGTCGCGCGCAACGCACGAGACGACCAGGCGCTTCTGCGCGATGGCGGACTCGTTGGCGACGATGCCCTTGGCGTAGTTGCCGTCCTCGTCGCGGCCGGCCTTGATGTTGGACAACACGATCTTCGGCAGCGCACCGGCACCCGCCTTGCCCTTGGCAGCGCCGATCTGGGCGGCGACCTTGCTCGCCTTCCCGGCCACCAAGATCTGATTGTTGACCCAGTCGGCCTCCTGGCCGGCGCCGAGCACCGGCAGCGAGGTCAGCGACGCGTCCAGGCCGGGCGTGTCGTTGGCGTACAGCTTCTTGCCCTTGGCGTCGGAGACCGTGATCGCCACGGGCAGCGCCACCTGCGTCGACCCGATGTTCTTGACCCGCACGACCGCGGCGACGCCGTTGGCGTCCTGCACGATCGTCGCGTCCTCCACCTTGATCGCGGCGTTGAGCTTGCCGATCGTCAGGCCCTTCTGGTTGGCGATGCCGTTGGTCGCCGTCTTGGCCTTCGCGGCGCTCTTCTCGGGCGTCGTCTCGACGCCGAGGCAGCCACCGAGGAATACGGACCCACCCACACCCGCGGCCAGGGCGACGAGACCGGGCTTCGGTCTCACCCGAACGCCCCGCGCACGTAATCGCGCGTGCGCTGCGCTTGCGGCGCGTCGAAGATCTGCTCAGGCGGGCCGTACTCGACCAGGTCGCCCAGGTACATGAACGCGACCTTGTCGCCGACGCGACGGGCCTGCTGCATGTTGTGGGTGACGATCACGATCGCGAGGTCGGTGCGCAGCTCGCCGATGAGCTGCTCGATGACCGACGTCGAGCGCGGGTCCAGCGCCGAGCACGGCTCGTCCATCAGCAGGACCTCGGGGCGCGTCGCAATCGCGCGGGCGATGCAGAGCCGCTGCTGCTGGCCGCCGGACAGGCGCAGCGCGGGTGCGTCGAGCTTGTCCTTGACCTCGTCCCACAGCCCTGCGCGCAGCAGCGCGTCCTGCACCAGCGGCTCGACGACCGACCGGCCCGGCCGCTTGCGCGACTGCTCGCGCAGCGCGTAGGCCACGTTGTCGAAGATCGACATCGGGAACGGGTTGGGCTGCTGGAAGACCATCGACACGCGGCGGCGCAGCGTCGTGACCTCGAGGTCGTCGACGTCGGCGCCGTCGAGCAGGATCGTGCCGGCGCGCGATGCCCCGGGCGTCAGCTCGGTGAGGCGGTTCAACGTCCGCAACAGCGTGGTCTTGCCGCAACCCGACGGGCCGATGAGCGCGAGTACTTCGCCGAGGCGGATCGACAGCGAGACCTGCTTGACGGCCTCGTTGTCGCCGTAGAACACCGACAACGCCTGGAGTGACATGCGCTCCGGCCCGGCCTCACCACGCTGGTGGCGCGCAGCGCCGCTGGTGGCGGCGTGGCCAGCGGCCGGCACGACGGCCGCGGGCGCGACGGTCGGCGGCGCATCCAGCATGATCTTGCGGATCGGCGGCGGCGGACCCGCCGCGTCGTCGGGCCGGGTGCTGGTGGGGGTCGACACGTCCGTGGTCTCCTGATCGGTGATCATCGTCCTGCTCCTAGGCGGGTGCCCTCAAGCCCGGTCTTCGCGCCGCGACTGGCGATGAGGTCGACGGCGAAGTTGAGCGCCACGACCAGCAGCAGCAGGACGAACGCCGCGGCATAGGCCTTCTCCGGCGCGTTGCCCTCGCCGGCCGGCGAGTTGTTGTACACGTAGCTGGTCAGCGTCGAGCCCGTGCCCTTGAGCACGTCGACGCCGGGGATCGCGCCCTCCTTCTCCAGGCGCAAGGTCGCGCCGAGCAGGATGACCACGATGGCCGTGTCACCGGCGATGCGGCCCATGCCGAGCGCCGCGCCGGTCGAGATGTTCGGGCGCACGGCCGGCAGGAGCACGCGACGGATCGTCGCGATCTTGGTCTTGCCCAGGCCGTAGGAGGCCTCGCGCACGTGGCGGGGGATCGACTGCAGGCCCTCGCGCGTGGCGCCGAAGACCATGGGCAGCGCGATCAGCGACATCATCGCGCCGGCCGTCAGGAACGAGCGGCCGAAGACCGCGCCGCCCTCGGCGGTGAACGACATCCAGCCGAACAGGCCGTGCTGGAAGAGCGCGAGGCCGAAGATCGCCAGCACGATGTCGGGCGTGCCGGCGACGACTTCGATGCCGGACTCCACCATCCGCGCGAGGCCGCTCGGGCGGCCGTACTCCACGACCCAGATCGCGGCGGCGACGGCGATCGGCGTGGCGATCGCGATGCCGATGATCGTCAGCAGGATCGTGCCGATGATCGGATCCAGGAAGCCGCCCGAGGCGGACTGATCGACCTCGCCGCTGGGCTGCGACCAGAGCAGGCTCGGCTTGAGGTACTGCACGCCGCGCACCGCCATGTACCCCATGATCAGCGCGGCGATGACGCACAGCGCCAGGCCGGCGGCCCAGCACATGACGTAGGCGATGCGGTCGCTCCAGCGCCAGGTGGCCATCGACTGCGCCTTGGGCCGCTTGCGCGGCCGGCCGCCGGCGCCGGAGCCCGACCCGCTCGTGCCGACGCCAAAGCCGCCGTGCGGCAGGTCGTCGAGCGTGCGGGGGTTGGTGACGGCCATCAGATGCGGACCCCGTGCTTCTTCATGGGCTGCTTGGCCAGGAAGCCGGCCAGCGAGAGGAAGAGGCTCGAGAAGAGCAACAACAAGGCGAAGGCGTACACCGTGGAGCGGACCGCGGGCGCCTGCAGCGACTCCGAGTCCTCCACGATCGTGGAGGCGAGCGGCCGCAACGGCTCCAGCAGGAAGAGGCGCGGGCCGTCGAACGGGTTCGGGGCAAAGCCCACCGAGCCCGAGACCATCGACAACATGATGGCCTCGCCCAGCGCACGGGCGCAGGCCAGCACCGCGGCGGCGATGATCGCCGGCCGCGCGGCACGGACGCTGACCGTCCACATCGCGCGCCAGCGGTTGACGCCGAGAGCGACGGCGCCCTCCTTCCACCCGCGCGGGACGGCGTAGAGCGCGTCGACGCAGATGGCGATCATGATCGGGACGATCATCACGGTGAGGATCACGACCGCGACCAGCAGGCTCGCGCCGCTGAGCTGGACGATGAACTCGACGGACTTCTTGTCGTGCGCCGAGATGATGTGGTTGCCCACGAAGGGCACCAACACGAGGATCCCGATCAGACCGTAGATCACCGACGGCACCGCGGCGAGCAGCCGGACGACCGGGACGATGATCGCGCGCAGCCGGTCGGGCGCGAACTCGACGATGAAGATGGAGGCCAGCAGCGCGAAGATCAGGCCGAAGAAGACGGCCAGGCCGGTCGTCAGGATCGTTCCCCAGACCAGCGGCCACGCGCGCAGGTGGTAATCGGCGGCGGGCGGCTTGGCACCGGCGTTGACCATCGTGCCAATCTGCTCATCGACGTTGCCGCCGGGAAACAGCCAGCGAAGGCCATTATGTTGGAACGTGGGCCACGCCTCGTTGGCGACGAAGATGACCATGAGGACGATGACCAGCAGCACGGCACAAGCCAGCGCGCCGAGCGTGAGCTCGGCGCGCTGGTCCGACCACGGCTGTCGCAGCCGTTGGAGCATTACTTCAGCGGCACCCAGTGCTTGCCGACGATCGCCTGGGCCTTGGCGTTGTTCTGCACCCAGGAGATGAAGGCCGAGACGACGCCAGTGGCGCGCCCGCGGGTGACCATCCAGAAGTTGCGGACGCCGCCGTACTCACCGGACTTGGCGTTGCGCAGGTTGCAGGCGACGCCGTTGTAGCCGGCAGCGTTGGTGCCGGCGACGAAGTCCAGCGACACGTAGCCGATGGCGTTCGGGTCAGACTGGACCGCCTGCTGGACGAGGCCGTTGGAGGCCTTGGCCGCGATCGACGAGGTCACCGTCTTGGTGCCCATGAAGATCTTCTGGAACGCATCCTGCGTACCGGAGGCAGCGGTGCGGCCGACGAGGTCGATCGTGCCTGTCGCGGTGGCGCCGGGGACCTGGCTCCAGTCGCGGATGTCGCCGGAGAAGATCGCCTGGATCGTGTCCTGCGACAGGTTCGCCAGCGGGTTCTTGGGGTTGGTGGCGAGGCAGATCGCGTCACGCGCGATCTTGTTGAAGAAGATGCCGCCCGGATCACTGGACTTGGGATCGCGGGACGAGTTGCCGATGGTCACACGACCGGCGGCGACGTCGGCCACGCCCACATCCGAGCCACCCTGGGCGAGCTTGAACTTCACCTTGCCGGGATGGGACTTCACGTAGGCCTTGGCCAGCAGCGTGGCAAGCGGGGCGACGGACGTCGAGCCGCTCATCGTGATCACGGGCGTGGCCTGAGCCGCGGCGGGGACGACGGCGGCGAGGACGCCGACCGATGCCGCGCATACGCCGAGTCGGCGGAGGCGGGTCGTCATGTTCGGGAAACTCCTTTTCGAGATGTGGCCCGCAGCCGGTCCGTGGCGGAAACAGAGGCCGGGCGAGGAATGCGGACGGCAGCCTGACCGGCCGTGACACAGGACGTGTGAAGCGCTGGTGCCTTTCTCGTGAACGACCTGTGAACGCCGGATCTGCCGGGTTGGCAGCGTCACAAGGCGTTCACATGGGGCCCGCGCGCGAGGGCGAGACTGGCGCCCTCGATGCCGTGCCGCACCTGTGGATCCCCCCTGGCCGCCGACCAGCGCTACTGCCTGGAGTGCGGCGAGCGCAACGGCGCGCCGCGGCTTGACTGGAAGACCATGGTCGTCGGCTCCGCCGCCGGTGCGCCGGTGGCCGACAGCGCGCGCACCGAGCATGATGATGGGGTCGGCCCAGGGCTGCCGACGCCGCGGATCGCCGCCGCGCTGGTGCTTGGCGTGCTGGCCTTCGGCGTGGTCGTCGGCCACGCCGCCGGGCCGGGTGCCACAACGGCTGACGCAGGCGGGCGGGCGAACGTGGCGATCCTCGCGGCGGCGCCGGTTCTGCCGGCCGCGATTCCCGCGCCCCCTCCGGCGGTGACCACGCCGCAGCCGCCCGCTGACGAAGGCGACAGCACGGCGCTCGATGACACCTCCTCGAGCGTCGATCCCGGGCTCGACGACACGTCGACCGACACGAGCGATGACACATCATCGAACGACAGCGGCACGACCGACAGCTCGTCGACCGATGACAGCTCGAACGGCAGCGGCGCGACCGACGACACCTCGACCACCGGCGACGGCACGACCGACAGCTCAACGACCACGCCCGCCCCCAAGCTCCCGCCCGTCAAGCACGTTTGGGTCGTCGCGCTCACCGGCCACTCCTACGACGAGACGTTCGGCGCGACGGCCGGCGCCGCTCCGTACCTCTCCACCGAGCTGCGAGCCAAGGGCACGCTCCTGTCCTGGTACCACGCGGCCGGTCACGATCCGTCGGCCAGCGGCGTCGCGCTGCTGGGCGGCCAGAAGGACGCGCTCGGCCCGTTCGACGACAAGACCACGACGCTCGCCGACCAGCTCACGGGCGCCGGACGGACGTGGAAGGCCTACATCGAGGGCGCGACCGCGGGCCTCAACCCCGGCGAAAACCCCTGCCTGCGGCCGCCCGAGCAGCAGCCGCGCAACCCGTTCCTGCGCTTCGCCTCGATCACCGGCGCCGCCGAGTGCGGCAGCTCGATCGCCGAGCTGGACCGCATCGGCCCCGATGCCGCCGACCCCGACTCGGCACCGGCGTTCTCCTACATCCTGCCCGGGCCGGCGCACGACGGCTCGACCTCGCTGGCCGACGCCGACGCGTGGCTGCAGGCGACGCTCCCGGCGATCCTCAACTCCAAGGCCTATGCCGACGGCGGCCTGGTCGTCGTGACCTTCGACGCCGGCGCCCCCACCGATGTCGAAGCCGGCGGCGGCCGCGTCGGCGCGCTGCTGCTCTCCCCGTATGTCACCGCAGATGGCACGATCGGCGCACCGTATGACCCGTTCTCGCTGCTGGCCTCCATCGAGGGACTCTTCGGGCTGGACCCGATCGGCTACGCCAAGGACACCAAGCTGAAGCCCTTCGGTCCCAAGGTCTACGGCGCCTGGTCGCCGGCTTCAGACGCCGGTTGAACGGTCGTCGTTCACCAATCGTTCACGCCCGCGCAACCTCGCGGTCACACCGCGGACACCGGTGGACCCGAGGATGGCGCGCACTACCTCGGTCGCTCTGATTTCCCGGGCTGACCGCCCAACCTGTACACGGAGGTCTTGAAGTTGAACGTCGCCGTCTCGCGCCTGCGGTCGCGACTGGGCATCACGCTGGTGGTGCTCGCCGCCACCATCGCCGCCGCCGTCGCGCTGAATCACTCGGCACCGACCTCGGTCGCTGACCAGAACCCCAACAACACGCTCTGCAAGGGGCACATCGACAAGGGCAAGGCGGACCCGGACGATCCTGACTCGGGCGTCGTGTCCTACACGTTCGCGTGCTCGCAGCCAATCACCGGATACTCCGTGATGCCCGACAAGGCGGCGACCGGCTTCGAGACCGAGGTCTTCGGCACCGATCCGGCCACCAAGGAGGTCCTGGCGACCGACGCGTTCTCCTGCGCCGGCGAGCAGCCGGGCTGGGGCGTCAACTGCACCGGCGCCGACGTCGGCAGCTGGCATCCGATCACGTCAACGTTCACGATCGACGGCGACGTCTGCACGGAGCCCCGCGTCGACCCGCTGCTGCTCGTGACGTTCGCAACCGTCACCGCCGGCAAGGCCGCGCAGTACATCGCCGGCCCGTTTGACCTCGGCCGGCCGCGTGGCTGCCCGAAGTCCTCGCGCAACGGCAAGACCCGCATCCCGGCCGACACGACCGAGTCGACCACGGGCGACGTCGCGCCGATCAGTTAGACGTTCCTCCGCCGGCGGTACCACCGAGCGCCGGTCCTGGGACGCAAGTCCTGGGCCGGCGCTCGTCGTTGGGGCATGCGTCGAGGGACGATGCAATCTCGCTGTACGAGATTCAATCGTCCCTCGACGCCGTTGGCTCAGTGGGAAGTGGCGCCTGCGAGCTGGTCGTAGGTGACCGCGCTGCGATGGCGCGCGCCACGCAGGACGCTCTCGACCGCGCCGACACAGCGGGTGTGGTCGAGGTCGGCCGGATGGAGATCGAGCCGCAGGAGGTCGCCCGACATGCGGGCGCCGAGGCGGACGACGGCCGGCGAGGTCCAGCGCTTGACGGCGCTGGAGGTGCCGAGCGTCAGCGCGGGCGCGCGGGTCGAGGTGCGGTCGGCACGGTGCAGGCGCCCGATGCCGGCCCACCAGTCGAAGGTCGTGGCCAGCGTCTCGCGCAGCGCGTTGGTGTAGGCGTAGCCGGGCGCGACGAAGCCGCGGGGCTGCACGCCGGCGAGCTTGAGCACGCGACGGCCGGCGAGGACGGCGCGGCGGGTCTCGTCACCGTCGAGGCCGACGAACTCGCCGCGTCGGCGGCCACGGCCGCTGCGCAGCTGGCGATGCTGGAAGCCGTGCTGGGCGACGGCGTCGCCGGCGCGCGAGCGCTCCTCGAGCCATTCAGCGAGATCGGGCCGGCGGTCGTGGAACGGATGCAGGTCGGGTGCCGGGATGACCAGCAGCGTGACGCGGTCGACGCCGAGGTCGTCGAGCCAGTCGCGGATCAGCGCGCAGCGCTCGAAGGTCGCGGGCTCGACGTCGTGCAGCGACACGGCGATGATCCCGGCGCCGCGTCGCACCATGGCTCAGCCCACCAGATCCCGCAGCGAGGCGGTCTCGGCGCGCAAGACGCGCTGCCAGCCGTAGCGCCAGCCGATCATCGCGGCCTCCTGGATGTCCGGCACCGACGCACGAGCCGCGGCGATCGCGCGGTCCAGGTCGTCGGAGTCGCCCGGGACGAAGCCGTGGCCGAGCGCGCCGATCGCGTGCAGCGCCGGAGCCGTCGAGCATGCGGCGACCGGCGTGCCGCAGGCCGCGGCCTCCAGCGCCACGAGCCCGAAGGTCTCGTGCTCGCCGGGCATCAGCACGCAGCGGGCGCCGGCGTAGCGGTGGGCGAGCCGGACGCGATCACGCGCGTGCGGCCGGAAGCTCACGCGCGCCGACAACCCCAACCTGCGGGCGCGTGTGCGCAGTGTCTCCTCCAGCGGGCCGCTGCCGACGAACCGCAACGGCCACCGATCCTCGCTGCGCGCGGCGGCCTCCAAGAGCTCCAGGACACCCTTCTCCCGCGACAGTCGACCGACATACAGCACATGCTCGCCGCGGCGCACGTCGGGCCGCGGGCGGAACGTCTCGTGGACGCCGAGGCGCAGCGGCATCGTGGCCAGCCGGCCGAAGTCGGCCATCGTGTCGACGTTGGACATCACCGCGTCCACATGGCGGCCCGAGCGCCGCAGCCAGCGGCGCAGCAGCGGCGCGTAGACGCGCGACGGGCCGGGCAGCGCCGCGGCCTCCAGGTTGCTCGTGCCGTGGTGCACGGCGACGGTGCGGGCGCCGATCTCGCGCGCGCAGGCCATGACATCGACCGGCCACCAGAACGGGTCGTGGAGCAGGACGACGTCGGGGCGCAGCGCCCGCAGCGTCTCCTTCAACGCGCCGGCGCCGAGCGGGACGCGATAGCCGTTGGCCGCGACGACGCGCAGCGACGGCAGCTCGTGGCGGCCGTGCTCGTGGCGCTCCTTGGCACCGGGGATGAGCACGTGGTGCTCGATCTCCCCCGTGCGGACCGCGTGCTCGGCCTTGGCATCGAGATAGGTCCGGATGCCGCCGGAGCGCTCGCCATAGAAGAGCGCGATGTCGGCAACCCGCAGCGGGACGACGGGCACGGCGCGCAGCCGGGCGCGCTTGGCCGGGTGGGCGGGGACGGTCTTCAGCAGCGCCAGCTCAGGCGGCACGGCCGGCCTCCGCGGCAGTGCGACCGGTCCCAGAGGCAGCGCCGGCGGGCGCGGTTTCGCCGCTCGCCTCGGCCACCCCATCGCCCAAGGCGCGGCGGTAACCGTCAGCCAGCCGCTCCAGCGCCCGCTCCCATGTCCGGTCGGCCACCGCGTGGCGCGCCGCGCCCGCCAGCCGCGCCCGCTCGTCCGGATCGGCGGCCAGCGCGACGACCGCGTCGGCCAGCGCCGTCGCGTCGGCGGAGCACAGCAGCCCCGTGGCGCCGTCGGCGACGATCGAGCACGGGCCGCCTTCGGCGACCGCGACGACCGGCAGGCCGGACGCCTGCGCCTCGAGCAGCACCTGCCCGAAGGTGTCCGTCCGGCTGGCGAAGAGGAAGAGGTCGGCGCTCGCGTAGGCGTCGGCCAGCGCGTCACCTTCCAACCACCCCAAGAACGTCGCGTGCTCGCCGAGACGGTCGCGCAGCACCTCCTCCTCGGGACCGCCGCCGGCCAGGACGAGGTGCAGGCGCGGGTCGCGCTCGCGCGCCTCCAGGAAGGCGTCGGCCAGCAGGTCGGCGCCCTTCTCCCGCGTCAGCCGCCCGGCGTAGAGCACGTTGATGCCGTCGCCGAACATGCCGGGCACGCGACGGTTCGGTGAGAAACGCGCGAGATCGACGCCGCGGTCCCAGCGCCCGACGCGGTCGGCGGGGATGCCCAGCGTGCCGAGCACCGTGTCGCTCGCGTCGCTCGGCGAGAGCACGACCGAGCACTGCGAGTAGAACATCGCCATCGCGCCCTGGGCGACGGCCTCGAGCGTGGGGTCGGCCGAGCGCAGCCCCGCGTAGGCGGCCAGCTCGGTGTGGTAGCTGCCGAGCACCGGCAGGTCCATGACCCGCGCGGTCAGCAGCGCAGCCACGCCGGCGGGCCCGGGCGTGCAGAGGTGGACGAGGTCGTAACGGCCCTCGGCCAGCGCCTCGACGATCGTCGGCAGCGACGGCACGCCGATCTTCAACCCTGCGTAGAACGGGATCTCGACCTCGGCGACCGCGCCCAGGCGACGGTCGGCGATCAGGTCGGTCGAGACGACCTCGACCTCGAAGCCCGGCACCCCGCGGTGGCGCAGCTCTTGCAGCGTGTGCGTCACGCCGTGCATCCCGCCGACGCCGTCGGCGACCAGCGCGACGCGGCGCGGCTCGTCTTCACGACCCGCGAGCTTGGACTTCTCCTTGCCCAGGAAGGCCGCGGCGGGCGCGTAGGGGATCGCCGCGACGCACGCGTCGAAGAGCTGCGTGGCGCCGGCGGCCAGGCCTGCCGCGCCGTGCGTGCCGACGCCCGCGACGATGTCGTCGACCGCACGAGCGAGCTTGCGCTCGTGCGCGCGCCGCGCCCGGCGGAAGAGGTCGCGGTGGCGAAACTCGTCGTCCTGCATCGCGGCCAGCAGGTCGGCCGAGTCCAAGTGCCCCAACTCGACCGCGTCGAGCCAGGCGCGCAGCAGCGCGCGGGCATCTTGAGGCGCGAGGTCGGCGCTCATCGCACCGCGGCGCGCGTCGCCCTCGCTCATGACCCGCTCGACCATCCGCAGGACGGTCGCCGGGTCCAGCCGGTCCTCGGCGCCACCGCGGTCCAGCGAGCGGACCGCCAGCGCCATCGCGGCGTGCGCCCACTTGGCCGCGCTGCCGTGGTCGCCGGCCGCGTGGGCGCGGCCCGCGCGGATGTGCGACAGGAACTCCTCAGGCGTTTCGGCGCGCGGCGTCTCGGTCCACGTACGGCCGATGTCGACCCCCGCGTGGTCATCCGAGCCACCGACGCCGGTGCCACCGTGCGTCTCGACGTAGACGAACGCCGGCAAGTTCAGCTCCTTGGCCCGCGCGCCGTTGCGCACCTCCCACGCGCCGAAGAGCTGCGCGAGCCGGCGGCGGTGGCGCGGCGTCAGCGGGGCCTCGACGGCGTAGAAGGGGTGCGCCAGCGCACAGGTGATGTCGTGCTCGTGCAGGTGCTCGGCGACCGACTCCACGCAGTTGCTGATGGCCTGCAGGTCGGCGAACTGCGCCGGCGTGATGCCAAGGCACAGCACATGGACCGCCTGCGGCTCCTCGCGAAACCAGCAGGTCAACTCCACCGAGATGAAGACGCGCGGGTCGTCGGCGATCTCCAGGACGCCGTCGATCGTGTCGTGATCGGTGATCGTCACGAAGTCCATGCCGCGCGCCAGCGCGAGCTCGAGGACCTCCTGGGGCGGCGTCGCGCATTCGGGCAATCCCAATGCGCGCTGGACGCCGAGCTTTGAGCGCTGCGATGCGGTCGAATGGCAATGCAGGTCGGCTCGCATGACCACAAGATTCGCCTGCTCACAGCGGCTTTCTGTGAACGCTCCGCCAAGATCATGTGACCGCGGCGTGAACCCGGTCAGCCGTCGGACAGCAAGACCTATGCCAATCCGGCAAGCAGCTAGGCGAGCGCGCCGGTGGCCACGCCGGCGACGGCGCGCACCCGCGCGACGAACCCGGGCAGCGCGTCGAGCGTGATCGCCTGGGGCCCGTCGCAGCGCGCGTTGCGCGGGTCCGGGTGGCACTCGACGATCAAGCCGTCGGCACCACAGGCGGCCGCGGCCAGCGCCAGCGGCTCGACCAGCGCGCGCCGGCCGGCGGCGTGCGACGGGTCGACGATCACCGGCAGGTGGGTGTGCTCCTTGAGCACGGTGACCGCGGCCAGGTCGAGGCAGGAGCGGGCGGGCGTCGCCTTGGCGTGGATCCCGCGCTCGCAGAGGATCACGCTCTGGTTGCCCTCAGTCAGGATGTACTCGGCGGCGAGCAGGAAGTCGTCGATCGAGGCGCCCATGCCGCGCTTGAGCAGCACCGGCAGGCCGGCGCGGCCGATCTCGGTGAGCAGCGGGAAGTGCTGCATGTTGCGTGCGCCGATCTGAATGCAGTCGGCGTACTGCACGACGGTCTCGACGTCGCGCAGGTCGGTGAGCTCGGTGACGATCGGCAGGCCGGTCTCGGCACGTGCGTCGGCGAGGATCTTCAGGCCCTCGAGGCCGAGCCCTTGGAAGGCATAGGGGCTGGTCCGCGGCTTGAAGGCGCCGCCACGCAGGAGGTCGGCGCCCGCGTCGGCGCAGGCGCGCGCGGCGGTCAGCGTCTGGTCGGCCGACTCGACCGCGCACGGGCCGAGAATGAGCCGGAAGGCGGCGTCCGGACCACCGAAGGCGACGCCCGCGACATCAACCGCATGGGCTTGGTCGCCGTGGCGATGCTTGTGGGCGAGCTTGTAGGGCGAGGAGACCGGGACGACGCGGTCGACGCCGGGGTCGGCATCGAGCTCGAGGCTGGTGATGTGGTCGCGGTCGGCGTCGATGACGCCGATGACCGTCTGCTCTGCCCCGATGACGCGTTGGGCCCCAGCGCCGGTCGCCAGAATCCGCTCGGTGACGGCGTCGATCTCGGCGGAGGTGGCGTCGGGATGGAAGATGACGAGCATGTGGCCCGCAACGGTGCCACATCGGCAGCGTCCGCGGCTACCCCATCCCAAGCCGCTCCGGCGGGATGCTTGCCTACCATCCCGTCCATGACGACGAGGGCGCAGTTCAACGCCGACGAGTGGGCCGTGGTCACGACCGCGCCCGTGCTCGCCGGAACGCTCGTGATCGCCGCTGACCGCGGCGGCTCCGTGCGCGAGTCCCTGGCGATGTCGCAGTCCTACGCGGCCGCCCGCTCACAAGAGCCGGGCGAGCTGCTCGCGGCGATCCTCGCGACGCCGCCGTCGATGACGCCCGCCAACGCGCCCAAGACGCCGGAGGATCTCCAGCAGGTCGTGCCGGCCGAGCTGCGGCGCGCGTTGCGGATCCTGGAGCGCGTGGCCACCGATGACGAGGTGGTGGCCTACAAGCGGTTCGTGTACGGGTTGGCCGAGGCCGTCGCCCGCGCCCACAAGGAGGGCGGCTTCCTCGGCATCGGCGGCAAGGAGATCAGCCCGCTCGAGCAGGCCGCGCTGGACCGCATCGCGGCGATCTTCGACGAGCCGGTGCCAGTGGAGGATTAGCGCGGGCGGGCGTCACTGGCGCTCAGTTCGCGGCGTTGGTTGTGGTGCGCTGCGTGGTTGTCGGCACCGAGGGCGAGAAGCGCTGGCGGTAGCGCAACTGTGGCTGGTGTGGCTTGGCCTCGCGGCAGCGCGCGTGGGCGATTCGATGCCGAACCACGGACCTGTCGAGATCCGGGTCGCTGCGGCCCCCACACGCGGGGCCCAGGCGACCCGCATCCACGATTCGGCCCCGAACTTCGGTCCGGGGCGTCTTGCAACCAACGCCCGAGCGGAATGCCAACGCAGCCTGAGCCGCGCTAGGCCGCGACCGGCACGCCCGGCGCCACCGCGCGTCGCAGCAGCGCGGCGGCGCCGGTGGCCAGCGCCGCCGGCGCCACACCGTGGGAGCGCTCCACCTCGAGCATGAGGGGTGCGTGGTGGTCGGCCAGCAGCGGGCCGAGGCGATCCCAGGGCAGGCAGCCCGCACCGGGCGGCAGGTGGAGATCGAGCTTGAGCGGGTCGACCCCGGGTGCCCCGAGGTCGTGGCGCCGAGCGCCAAGGTTGTCGTGCACGTGGAAGAGCACCACGTCGTCGAGCACCGCCCGGACGGCACGCTCGGCGCTCTCGCCGCGCAGGTTCGCGCTGAGGTGGGCGTGGCCGACGTCGAGCAGCATCCCCATCGCGGGCGAGGCGAGCCGGCGGACGAGGTCGCGCACCGCGAGCGGGTCGTGGCAGAT
This sequence comes from Baekduia sp., assembly GCF_035996765.1. Lineage (NCBI taxonomy): Bacteria > Bacillati > Actinomycetota > Thermoleophilia > Solirubrobacterales > Baekduiaceae > Baekduia > Baekduia sp. The sequence continues at coordinate 81,926 of NZ_DASYJG010000066.1, read as the reverse complement.
CCGCGGCGGCGCTGGTGTCGGATAGACCGGGGCGAGGTTCTCGATGGCGATCGTCAGCCCGAGCGCTTCAGCTCGCGCGCTGAAGCGCTGCAGCGACTGCTCTTCGGCCGCGGCGCGCAGGCCGGCGGGGGCCGAGTCCCCCACCGGGAACGCCAGGCCGTGGTAGACGACGAGCTCCGCACCTGCCTCCGCCGCGTAGTCCATCAACCCGTCGAAGGCCCGGTCGTGCTCGAGGGTCCCGACGCTGAGATCGTCGGGACCGTGAAGGAGCAACCGCAAGCCGTGAGGCGCGAGAGCCGCGCGCAGCGCACGTGCGTGGCTGCGGCAGCGCTCCCGATCGGCGAGCATGGGGCGCGGCGGGGTGTGGACCTGCACCCACGAGAACCCCGACGACTCATAGGAGTCGAGGAGCGGGGCCGTGGGCCACTGATCGCGATGGACGTTGAGGCCGAGGCGGGTGCCGAGCTCGATCGTCACGACCATCATGGTGCCCTTGCTCCGGGACGGCCTTGTGACCGCTCAGTGATGCAACCGTGAACAGCCCGTGAACACGCGCTGTCCGAGTTAGAACCCGCGGAACCCGCTCTGGCGCGTGTCGTTGAGGTTGAGGACCAGCGACGGCGCGGGGATCTCGTGGGTCTCGGACGTCGGGACGACCGCGGTCCCGACCGCGAAGTACTCCAACACGTGCGAGCTCCACCCGTGGTTGCCCTCGACCAGCTGAACGCCGACGATGCCCTCGGCTTCGGCCGCCTCGGCCTCGGCCTGCATCCGCTCCATCGCCAGCTCACGGGCGTCGTAGAGCGCCTGGGTGAAGTTCGGCATCTCGACGTTGCGGCCCACGCGCTTCATCCAGCTGCCTAGCCCCTGGTGGGCCACGTGGTAGACGCAGGTGCCCATCACCATGCTGACCGGCCGGTAGCCCGCCGAGAGCAGGGTGTAGAAGTCCTGCCCGCTGAGGTCGCTGGTGAACGGGCGGCCGCTGGGCGCGCGGTGCAGCACTCCTTCGCGGTGGCGCACGGCGGTGCCGATCGCGACGAACTCCGCGAGGTCATTGCCCCACTCGCGGCGGCTCACGTCGAGGCGCACCGCGACGATCCCGTCGGCGCCGAGCTGCTCGGCCTCTTCCTCCATGCGCGTCATCGCCAGCTCGCGGGCGTGGTACATCGCCTGGGTCAGGACGTCCATCTCCTGGTTCTTGCTCCACGCGCCCGCCTGGAAGCCGATGTGGTAGATCGACGAGCCGACGACCAGGCCCAGCGGCTCGAAGCCCGCGGCCCGCACGAGCAGGAACTCGTTGACCGACAGGTCGCTGGTGAACAGGCTCTTGTCGCGCATCCGCGCCAGCCGCTCGCGGCCGGCCTCCGGGATGCCGGCGACGCTCGTGGGGTCGTACTCCTCCTGCTGCTGCTCGTCGTCGGCCATCGGTGAGGCTCCTTCTTCAGCTCAGGGGCAAGGCGATGAACTTCTCGGGCGGCGGAGGACCGTCCGCCTGCTCGATGATCGCGGTGCCGAGGATGTGCATGGTGATGATCAGGTCGCGGTAGGTCGTGTTGTTGACCTCGCGCTCGTAGTCGCGCATCGAGCGGTCGACGGTGACGCCGACCACTCCGTGCGCGTGCAGCTCGTGGGCGGTGCGGGTCAGCCGCTCCATCGCCAGCGCGCGGGCGTCGTAGACGCCTTGGCTGTAGTCCGGAAGCTCCTGGTTGCTCATCGAGGAGAACAGACCACCGGCGCGGCGCTGCTGGCTCCAGCCGGTCGCGACGTAGGCGACGGTCGATCCGCCGACGATGCCGGCCGGCCAGAACCCATGGCTGATGAGCTTGGCGACGTCCTGGCCCGAGAGGTTGCACAGCAGCGGCTCCGGGCCGAGGTCGTAGCGCTCCGAGCGCACGGCGGTGCCGATCGCGACGAACTCCACCAGATCGCTGGCCCAGTCGCGCAGGCTGCGCTTGAGCTGCACGCCGACGACCGCATCGGCGCCGGCCGCCACGGCCTCCTCGCGCAGGCGGCCGACCGCCAAGTGCCGCGCCGCGTTCCACGCCGCGGTCTGGCTCTCCAGCTCGAAGGTCTCGCCGTCACCTCCGGTACCGAACCATCCCGCCCGGTTGCGGCCCCACGGCATGCTCTGCCAGCCGACGTTGTAATAGGAGACGCCCATGACCTGCTTGAGCGGGCGCAGGCCGGCGTGCTGCACGGCAAGCCCCTCGGCGATGCCCAGCGTGGAGCTGAAGACTGGCGGGCGGGTCACCCCGACAGCAGCCCTTCGAGGGCGGTGCGAGCGCGCTCGCTGCGCGCCGCCTCGTCGACGAGATCGGCCGACAGGGCATCGATCCACGCGCCGACGTCGAGCTCCTCGCTCTTGAGCGCGATGCCGCGCACGACGGTGCGCCGGCGGCAGGCGACGCGCTTGCGGTCGCGCTGGGCCTCGTAGACGCGGTCGCCGAGCGCGATCGTCACCGCCTTGGGGTCGCCGCGGCCGAGCAGACCGCCACGCTCGATCTCAACCTGCTCGGGAAGCACCTGTGCCAGCTTGCCCACCAGCACGTCGAAGAACACGTCGACGTCGCGGGCGTCGGCATGCAGAGCGGATGCCACCAGATCGAACTCCCCAGCCATGATGGGGAGCCTACCTAGGCCTCGGTCTTCTCCAGGTGCTCTTCGAGCGCCGCATAGGCGTCCTCGACCGCGCGCTTGGCCGCCGTGTGGCGCGCCGTGCTCTTGGCCGATTCGTACTGCGACGCCCACGCCTCCGGCGCGGCGAGCTCCTCTTCCAGCGCGGCGAGCGCGGCCTCGGCGGTCTCGACCGCCGACTCGAGCTTGGCGGTCTGGCGAGTGGCGTTCTTGGAGACCTTGGGCGGCGGCGCAGCGTTCGTGGCGCCGTTGGCATGGCCATTGCCATGGCCGTTGACCACCACCTTGGGCTTGGCGACCTTCGGCGCCGCCGGCGCCTTGGCCGCGGCCGGCAGCGGGCCCATCGGATCCTCGCCCAGCGCACGGCGCTCGTCGCGGATCCGCGCGTACTCGACCCAGCCGCCAAGGTAGGTCCGCAGCCGCTGGTGCTCCAGCGCGACGGTCCGCGAGCCGACAGCTTCGAGCAGCGCGCGATCGTGGGTGACCAGCAGCAGCGCGCCCTCAAAGCCCTTCAGCGCATCTTCCAGCGCCTCGCGCGATTCCAAGTCCAGGTGGTTGGTCGGCTCGTCGAGGATCAGGACGTTGGCGCCCTGGCTCAGCAGCATCGCCAACGCGAGCCGCTTGCGCTCACCGCCGCTCAGGCCGTCCAGCGGCTTCTCGGCCTCCTCGCCGCTGAACAGGAAGCGGCCGAGCAGCGCGCGCGTCTGGCCCGGGTTCAGGCCCGTCCGCTTGCCCGCCGCCTCGGCGACGGTCCGCGCCGTGCCCAGCCCCTCCAGCTCGGAGTCGTGCTGGCTCAAGTACCCCACCTTGAGGTTGTGGCCGGTGCGCAGCTTGCCACCGTCCAGCGGCCGCTTGCCCGCCAGCGCCTCGATCAGCGTCGTCTTGCCGGTGCCGTTGGGCCCGACGAGCGAGACGTGCTCGCCGCGCTCCAGCCACAGCTGGGCGTCCTCGAGCAACAACTTGCGCTTGGGCTCATCGCCGATCGCCAGCTTGCCGTCCTCCAACTCGAAGATCACGCGCCCCGTGCGTTCGGGCTTGGCGAATTGGAAGCCGAGCTCCCGCGTGTCGCGCGGGTCGCGGGTGATCTTCTCGATCTTGTCCAAGGCCTTGACCCGCGACTGGGCCTGCTTGGCCTTGGACGCCTTCGCACGGAAGCGCTCGATGAAGCCCTCCATCCGCGCGATCTCGGCCTGCTGCTTCTCGATGGCCTTGCCCAGCGCCAGCTCACGCGCCGCCTGCTCCCTGCGCCAGGTGTGCCACGTGCCCTTGAAGAAGCGCGAGCGCCCGGCTTCTAACTCGAGCACCGCGGTGCCGACGGCCTCCAGGAACCAGCGGTCGTGGGCGACCAACACGATCGCGCAGTCCAGGGTGATCAGCGTCTGCTCCAGCCACTCCAGCGACTCGATGTCGAGGTGGTTGGTCGGCTCGTCCAACAACAGCAGATCGGCCTCGACGGCGAGCGCGCGTGCCAGTGACGCGCGCGTCAGCTGGCCGCCGGAGAAGGTGTCCAACTTGCGATCGAGCGCGTCGTCGGTGAAGCCCAGGCCGTGCAGGTAGTTGTTGCCGCGCTCGCGCCAGCCGTAACCGCCGGCGGCTTCGAAGCGCGCGTAGACGTCGGCGTAGCGGTTCATCACCGTCTCGTCGCCCTCGGCCATCGCGACCTCCAGCGTCAGCAGCTCCTCCTCGAGCGCCAGCTGCTCCTTGCAGGCCGACAGCACGTAGTCGCGCAGCGTGATGTCGCGGTCGCGCGACGGGCGCTGGTCGTGCAGGGCGACCCGGACGCCCTTCTGGAAGACGAGCTCGCCGCCGTCGATCCCGGTCTCGCCGGACAGCATCCGCAGCAGCGTCGTCTTGCCGGCGCCGTTGCGCCCGGCGATGGTCAGCCGGTCCCGGCGCTCCAGCTTGAACGAGACGCCCGCCATGAGCGGGACCCCGGCCATGTCCTTGGAGAGGTCGGATGCGATAGCGACGGCCACGCCCCCATGGTAGGTAGGCGCGGCTCAGCGACGCACGCCGCCGTACGGCAGCCCGCCACCGGTGCGCTGGAACTCGATGATCTCGCCGTTCTCGCGGGCCACGCGGCCGGCGGTGTCCTCGTAGTCACGGAAGAGCTGCTTGAGGTGGCGCAGGCCCTGCGGCGGATGAGCGGCGAGCTCACCGGCCAGCACGAGCGCCGCCGCCTCAGCTTCGCCAGCGGGCGCGCGACGGGCCAAGAGACCGAGCGCGTCGGCCTCGTCGTCACCGACCACGCGACCCGTGAAGATCAGCTCACGCGCTTTGGAGAGCCCGACCAGCGGCACGAGCCGCGCCGGCCCGACCGGCACGCCGAGCCGCGCGCCCGGGAAGACGAGCTTGAGGTTGTCGCCGCCGACGCGCAGGTCACAGCCGCAGGCCAGCTCGGCGCCCGCGCCAACGACGTTGCCGACGCAGACCGCGATCGTCGGCGCCGGAAACGCCTCGATCGCGCTGTAGAGCGCGGCAAAGAGCTCCATCCGAGCGACGCCACCGGCCGCATCGAGCTCCTCGGCAACGTCGGCGCCCGCGCACAGGGCACGCTCGTTCGTCGTCGAGATCACCAACGCCCGCAGCGTCTCGTCGGCGGCCAGTTCGGCCAGCGCCGCCCCCAGCTCCACCAGCAGCCCGGTGTCCATCGCGTTGCGGACCTCCGGGCGGTCCAGCCGCAGGACCTCGATGCCGTCGTCGAGCCGCTCGCGCGTAAGTGCACCCATGGCGCCGCATTCAATACGATGCCCTGGCGATGCGCCGCCTGACGACCACCCTGCTGCTGAACATCACGCTGCTGGCCCTCTTCGCGCCGTCGGCGCTGGCCCAGGCCTCGGGCGAGGGCTCCTACGGCGCCGTCAACGACAAGACGACGACGAACTCCGCGTTCATCATCATCGCCTTCTTCCCGCTCTTCGTGCTCCTGGTCTCGCTGCTGCAGTGGCGGCTGGAGAAGCGCAAGGACGCCAAGAAGGCCGCAGTGAAGTCCGCCGGCGGCGACGCCCGCTGGCGCGGCGGTTGGTAGAGCCCCTTCGCTAAGAGACCGCGTGCAGCGCCGGGCGCTGCGTGTCGCCTGCGGTTGCCGCGGCGGCTGCGGTCGCGATCGCTTGGGCGCGGGAGCGCACGCCGAGCTTGCGGTGGATGCGCTCGGAGTGCTTGGCCACGGTGCGCTCGCTGATGCCGAGGGTCTCGGCGACCTCCGCTGACGTGCTGCCGCGCGCGAGCTCCTGCAGGACGTCGGCCTCGCGGTCGCTCAGGCCAAGGTCGAGCAGCCCGCGGTGCGAGAGCACCTGACGGGCCTCGTCGAAGAACAAGACGTCGCCGGTGCCACGACCGCGCCCGCGGACGACCCTGGCCACGAGCCCCTGGCCGAGCACCAGCGCGTGGCCGGCCTCCGGATGGGCCACCCACTCGGCGATGACCGCCGGCAGGCGCGGATCGTCGCGGCGGCGGATCGCGATGCCGTCGACGCGCGCGAGCGCCGCGCGCCCCGCGTCAGTGGAGAAGGCGATCTGCCCGTCGGCGTCGAGCACGACGACGGCGGTGCGCGTGTCGTCGAGGCCGCCGCGCAGGCTCTCGATCAGCGTCACGCTGCGCTGGCGCAGCTCGGCGTTGCGGTAGGCCTGCACGAGGTGCGGGCGGGCGAGGTCGAGGACGTCGCGGTCGCGCTGGGTGAACTCCGGCCCGCCGCGCGAGATCGCGATCGCGATGACGAGGTGCTTGGGCGCGGGCAGGGCGAACGCGACCTGGTCGCGCAGCCCCATCGGCACGAAGACCTCGCGGTAGAGCTCCAGCGCCTCGAGGTCCCGCCGCGAGATCACGTCCGAGAAGCTGTAGGCGCGGCCGTCGCGGGTGCGGACGAAGCGCTGGTAGAGCGGGTTCTGCGCGGCGTAGCGAGCCCAGCTGGCCAGCTGCTCCTCGGGCGCGAGCGGATCGCAGATCGTCGCCACGGGCACGCCGCCGTCGACGAGCTCGTTGTAGGCGACGAAGTCCGCGGGCAGCAGGCGACGCAGCGCGGGCATCACGCCGGTGCGGAACTCGGTCAGGTCCTCGGCGTCGTTGGCCTCGCCGACGAGGTCCAGGACCGCGCGCACGTCGCGTTCGGAGAGACGACCCATGGTCAGCTTTGAAGGCTATTGCCACGATTGCGTTCACGACCTCGACCATCGGGGGGCCTTAGGGTCTGCGCCATGCCCGATCCCGTCCGTTACGAGCAGGTTGGCGCCGCGGCGGTCGTCACCATCGACCGCCCCGAGCGCCGCAACGCCGTCGATGGCCCGACCGCGGAGGCGCTGCACGCCGCCTACCAGCGCTTCGAGGCCGACGACGAGGCCCGCATCATGGTCCTCACCGGCGCCGGCGGCGTGGCCTTCTGCGCCGGCGCCGACCTCAAGGCGGTCGAGACCTACGCGTCACGACTGTCGCTCGCCGAGGGCCCGATGGGCTTCACGCGCCTGACGCCGAGCAAGCCGACGATCGCGGCGATCGAGGGCTACTGCCTGGCTGGCGGCCTGGAGCTCGCGCTGTGGTGCGACCTGCGGATCGCGACGCACGCGTCGTCCTTCGGCTGCCCGGAGCGCCGCTGGGGCGTTCCGCTGATCGACGGCGGCACGCAGCGGCTGCCGCGCATCGTCGGCCTCGGCCGTGCGCTGGACCTGATCCTGTCGGGCCGGATCATCGACGCCGACGAGGCGTCGGCGATCGGGCTGCTGACCGAGGTCGTGCCGGCAGGCGGCGCGCTGGAGCGTGCGCTGACGTGGGCCGAGGGCCTCGCGTCATTCCCGCAGGAGACGATGCTCGCCGACCGGCGTGCGGCGATCGAGGGCGTCGGTCTGCCGCTGGCCGAGGGCCTCTTGCTGGAGGCCGAGGCGGGCCCGACGGTCTTCGCCGACGCGGTGGCCGGCGCGGCGAGGTTCGCAGGCGGCGAAGGGCGCGGCGGCGCCGGCGCGGGCGTATAGGATCGGCTCGTCTGGGTCCAGGGAGCGAGGAGAGATCTGCATGGCGTATTTCGTGACCGGAGCGACGGGCTTCATCGGTCGACATCTTGTCGAGGAGCTGCTGCGCAATCGCACCGGCGACGTGTACGTCTTGGTCCGTGCGACCTCGCGCGACCGCTTGGACTCGCTGATCGCGTCATGGCCCGACGCGGATCGCGTCCACCCCGTGGTCGGCGATCTGGCCGAGCCCAACCTCGGCGTCGACGATGCGTGGATCGCCGAGCATCGCGGGAAGATCGACCACTTCTTCCATCTCGCCGCGATCTACGACATGACCGCCGACGAGGAGCGCAACGAGCGGCTGAACGTCGAAGGCACGCGCCACGCCGTTGATCTGGCCAACGCGCTGCAGGCCGGCATCCTGCATCACACCTCCTCGGTCGCCGCCGCCGGCGCGCACCGCGGCCTCTTCCGCGAGGACATGTTCGACGAGGGCCAGACGCTTCCGTCGGCCTACCACCGCACGAAGTTCGAGTCCGAGAAGATCGCCCGCGAGGACTCCACGGTCCCGTTCCGGGTCTACCGCCCGGCCGTCGTCGTCGGCCACTCGCAGTCCGGCGTGATGGACAAGGTCGACGGCCCCTACTACTTCTTCAAGGCCATCCAGAAGATCCGCGGCTGGCTGCCCGAGTGGGCGCCGCTGATCGGTCCGGAGCTTGGCTGGACCAACGTCGTTCCGGTCGACTACGTGGCGCGCGCGATGGACCACATCGCCCACGCCGACGGCCTCGACGGCCAGGCCTTCCACCTCGCCCACCCCAAGGGCCAGCGCTCCGGCGACGTCCTCAACACCTTCGCCCGCGCCGGCCACGCGCCGCACATGGCGATGCGCATCGACAAGAAGCTGATCGACATGCTGCCCAAGGGCACGCTGTCGATGGTGATGAAGCTGCCGGCGCTCAAGGGCGTGCGCGACTCGATCCTGCAGGATTTCGGCATCCCGCCCGAGGTCATCGAGCACGTCGGCTTCAACTGCCAGTTCGACACGCGCGACACCGAGCGCGCGCTGGCCGATTCGGACATCGCGGTCCCCGAGCTCGACAGCTACGCGACCAAGTTGTGGGACTACTGGGAGCGGGTCCTGGACCCGGACCTCTACAAGGACCGCTCCTTCGAGCATTCCGTCAACGGCAAGACGGTGGTCATCACCGGCGCCTCGTCGGGCATCGGCCTGTCGGCGGCGATGAAGGTCGCCAAGGCCGGCGGCATCCCGATCCTGGTGGCCCGCTCGATGGACAAGCTGGAGGCGGCGCGCGACGAGATCGAGGCCGCGGGCGGCACGGCGTATGCCTACAGCGCCGACCTCAGCGCGCTGGACTCGATCGACGAGCTGGTGGCGCGCATCCTGGCCGACCACGCGTCGGTCGACATGTTGGTGAATAACGCGGGGCGCTCGATCCGCCGCTCGATCGCGCTGAGCCACGATCGCTTCCACGACTTCGAGCGGACCGTCCAGCTCAACTACCTCGGCACGATCAAGCTGACGATGGGCCTGCTGCCGCACATGCGCGAGCGCCGCTCCGGCCACGTCGTCAACGTGTCGTCGATCGGCGTGCAGACCTCGCCGCCCAGGTTCAGCGCTTACGTGGCGTCGAAGGCCGCGTTGGATGCGTGGACCCGCGTGGCCTCCTCGGAGGTCATCGGCGACAACATCACCTTCACGACCATCCACATGCCCTTGGTCCGGACGCCGATGATCGCGCCGACCAAGATCTATGACTCGTTCCCGACGATCTCGCCCGACGAGGCCGGCGACATCATCTGCGAGGCGATCCGCTCCAAGCCCAAGCAGATCAACACGCGTCTGGGCACCTTCGGCGAGGTGCTCTACGCGGTCGCGCCGAAGGCCGTCGACCAGATCCTGCACATGGCCTACAAGGTCTTCCCGGACTCTGCCGCGTCCAAGGGCGAGAGCAACCCGGACGAGAAGGCGTCGGTCGAGCAGATCGCGATGGCCAACATCATGCGGGGCGTTCACTGGTAGCACGCCAGATGGCGATCATCGCCTGCGAATGGGCGATGCCGACATCCAGGGCGCGCAGCTGGCCGGGTGGGATCACGGCGAGGACGTCGGCGCGTAGCGTCCGGTACTCGGCGAGCTTGGCCTCGAGCACGGCGATCTGGTGCTCGGAGACGACGGCCGGGTCGGCGCCGAAGAAGAGCTTGAGGACGCCGGAGTCGCGCAGTTCGGGCAACTCGTCGGGCGCGGTGCCGCGCCACTCCTCCAGGGCGGCGCGGCCGCGGTCGGTGATCGCGTAGAAGCGCCGGCGGCGGCCGGTCTCCTCGCGGCGCTCAGTGGCGAAGCCGCCGGCCGCGAGGCGCTCGGGCTCGCGGTAGACCTGGGCGTGCGGCGTGGACCAGAAGTTGTCGACGCTGACGGCCATCATCTGCTTGAGGTCGTACGGCGTGGCCTCCGCGGGCGCGGCCGCCTCGAGAAGGCCGAGCACGATGTAGGAGGTCGGCGTCAGCTTCGGGTCTTGCAATGGTCTCTTTCGGACGGTACGGTTCGGATTATGAGCATCGTATCTGGCACGAGGACCGCCACCGCCGAGAGCATGGCGGAAGCCGACGACGCGACTCGGCGGCGCGACCATCGACTCGGCTTCGCCGACCAGACCGAGGAGGTGCGCGTCGATGCGCTGCCCGTCTCGGGCGACGTTCCGACCTGGTTGCGCGGCGGCCTCGTGCGGGTCACACCGGCCCAGATGGACTTCGACCAGCGCTCGGTCTCGCACTGGTTTGACGGCATGGCGATGCTCAACCGCTTCGGCTTCGCCGGCGACGGCTCGGTCTCGTATGCCAGCCGCTTCCTGGACACCGACGCGCGCAAGGCCGCGCTGGCCTCCGGCGGCGCGGCGATCTCGGGCTTTGCCACCGACCCTTGCCGCTCGCTCTTTCAGCGCGTGCAGTCCCTCTTCTCCCCCGAGCTGACCGACAACGCCAACGTCAACCTCACGCGCCTCGGCGACGAGTACATCGCGATGACCGAGACGCCGATCCCGGTGCGCTTTGACCCCGAGACGCTGGCGACGCTCGGGCATGACGAGGGCGCCGCGCGCTTCGGGCAGATCACGACGGCCCACCCTCATCATGATCCTGAGCGTGGTGAGCTCGTCAACTTCGCCGCCCAGTTGGGCGCCAAGAGCGAGTACCGGATCTACGCGCGGAGCTCGTCGACCGAAGGTCGCACGCTGGCGACGATGGGCGTGCGCGAGCCGTCCTACATGCACTCGTTCGCGATCACGCCGCGCTATGCGCTGCTGATCGAGAACCCGCTGGTGGTCAACCCGCTGCGGCTCGCGTTGAGTGGGAAGGCGTTCATCCACAACTACCGCTGGAAGCCGGAGCTTGGCGTGCGGATTCACGCCTTTGACCGTGAGACGGGTGTGTTGCACCGCTCTTGGGTCGCCGATCCGTTCTTCGTCTTCCACACCATCAACGCGTTCGAGGATGGCGAGGACATCGTCATCGATCTCTGTGCCCATGAGGACGCGTCGATCATCGAACTGCTGGAGCTCGAGAAGCTGCGCGCCGGGTCGGGGCATGCGGTGCTCGGCGCCCGGCCGCTGCGCTTGACGCTTGCGGCGGGCAGCGGCGTGGCGAGTACGCGGGAGTTGGCGGATGTGGATCTCGAGCTGCCAAGGATCGCGTACCGGACGCGCAATGGCTTGCCGTACCGCTATGTGTATGGCGGGAGCGCAGGTGAGGCGGCGTTCTTGAAGCGGTTGGTCAAGATCGACGTGGAGGACGGGTCCCATGTGGTCTGGGACGAGCCGAACGCGTGGGCGGGCGAGCCGGTCTTCGTGCCGCGGCCGGATGGTGACGCGGAGGACGACGGCGTGGTGTTGTCGGTGGTGATGGACGCCGAGGCGGGGTCGTCGTTCCTGCTGATGTTGGATGCGCAGACGTTCGAGGAGATCGCCCGCGCCGAGGCGCCCCACCGCGTGCCGTTCGGGTTTCACGGGCAGTTCTTCGGCTCCTAGACGGGCGCGGGCGCGGGTGGCGCCCAGCGCGGGTGCGGCCGCCGCGCGCACCGTGGTCCGTCGGCACCGAGGGAGTGAGCGTAAGCGGTGGCCCGCGACGCCATTCGTCGTCCGCCGGCGCCCGGACAGAGGATCCGGGGCGTCTAATGGTGAACTATTCACCATGAGACGCCCCGGATCTCCGCGGGCGGGATCATCCGAGATTCGGGGCGGATTGGGCGCCATATCGACGTCGAAAACGACCCGGACCGGCCTCAGAGAGATCCGGGGCGTCTGTCCCTCGCATGTGAGGGGGTAGACGACCCGGATCGCCCGCCCAGGCGCCGGCGGACGATCCCGGGCGTCCCGCACGGCAACCGCCTTCACTCCTTCGCCGCCAACGGACCACGCCGCGCAGAGCGACCGACGCCCGAGCTGAGCGCCAACCACGCCGCGCACGAAACCAAGACTCAGACGTCCGCCATCTCCGACACCTGCTCGGCCTGCGCCAAGAAATCCTCCGCCTTGGCCGTCATCCGCACCAACCCATAGGCATCAAGAACAGCGCGCGGCAGCTCGACCGCCCCCGCCGCCCGCAGCCGACGCATCAACTCCGCCACCTCGCGCAACGGCACCTCGTCCAGCGCACGCTGCCCCAGCTCGCGCACACGCACCTCAGCGGTCCCCGCCGGGCGCAGCACCTCCGAGCCCTCTTCCATCTCGATCGCTCCCGCCGCCTTCAGCCGGAACGTCGCACCCGACAGCGGCGCGCGCGCGATCGAGGTCAGTGCCTTGCCGCCGCTGGCCTTCACATACAGCCGATAAGCGCGCTCGGCCAAAATCGGCCCCTCGGCGTCCACGATCTCCAGCAACACCGGGCCGATCGCCTCGCGCCCCGCGTTGCGCGGGTCGGGCACCGACCGTGACGGCCAGGCCGTGTAGGGCTCCAGGTCGACGTGGACCACGCCCTTGCGCGCCGCGCCGCCCGCCGCCACGGGGAACAGCCCTGACACGTGGCGCGCGATCCGCTCGCCGCGCGTCCAGATCGCCCCGTAGGCGCGGTGCTCCTCGTCGCCCTGCTCGATCACCGCCTGGTAGCTGACGAGGTCCTCGGTGTCGGCGACCTGCAGCAGCTCCTTGAAATGCGGGCGCGCGGCGAGGTAGGCGCCGTAGTGCTCACGCAGCGCGTCCTTGCCGCGCACGACGCGGTCAAAACGCAACAGGACCGCATCCTCGTGGTACTGGCCGAGCAGCCCCTCCAGATCGCCGGCCTCGATCAGGCGCACGTGACGGTCAAACAGCTCGCGAGGTGTGGTGGTCATCGGTCCTAGAGACGGAAAACAGGGACGAGCCGCTGCTCATGCTCGGCATCGATGCGCGCGACGACCTCAAGATGCTCGGCCAGCGGCGTGCCGCGCAGCTTGGTGCCCAGGCCCTCGTCGACCTGGTAGATCCCGGCGCTGTTGGACATCTCGATCTCGATCCGCACCGCCTTCTCGCGGCCGGGCAGGATCTTCACCGACTCGATCGCCTTGGACGACACCGAGTGGATGTTGGGCAGCAGCTTGTCAGCGCGCGAGCGGCCCTTGGCCATGTCGAGCGCGTCGGCGACGCGGACGATCGCACCCTCGATCGTGAACGGCGCGCCCTTGGAGCGGTGGCTGATGATCGCGTGCGAGGCCTCGGCGACGATGATCGTCCGCGTCGGCTCGTCGTAGATCGGCTCCAGCAGCTTGGGCAGCTTGTCGGCGGTGAGGAAGAGCGAGAACTGCTCGTGGTCGGCGCGGTGGATCGACATGCCCACGCAGTGAAAGAGCGCGGCGGCGGCGATCACGACCTCGGCGTCGCGCTCGGTCAGACCGTGGTCGGCGACGACCGACGGGACGACGCCGCGACGGAACAGCAGGCGCGCGAGGCGCAGCCCGATGTTGGTGACGATCTGGATGTGGACCCACGAGTGGTCCGACATCTCCAGGCGCTCGGCGTTGATCGCCGCGGCGTGCCACCAGGCCTTGAGCTGGACGTCGGCGTTGACGGCGTCGATCAGGCGGTCGAGCTTGCGGTTGCCGCGGGCGGGCACACGGATGTTCGCGGCGGCGACGCGCTGCTCGAGGCTCAGGGGCGTCTCTACGGCGCTCTGGGGCGTCTCCTCGCCGCTCACCTGCCGGACCCTACCGCGGCGCGGACCTTGGCCACGACCGCGGCGGTGGAGTCGCCGCGGTCCACGCGGATGCGCGGCAGCGCGTAAGGGTCTGCCCCCGGCCGCGCCGCGCCCGGCAGCTCGGTCGTCGCGGCGCGGTAGCCGGCGGCCTGGACCGCGGCCGCGACCGTCGCGTTGTAGCGCCCAGCCGGGTAGCAGAAGGCGTTGACCGGGACGCCAAAGCGCTGATGGATCGCGGTGCGCGAGCCGGCGACCTCACGGCGCAGCGCAGCGGCGTCGAGCGTCGTGAGATCCGGATGGGTCAGCGAGTGGGCGTCGACCTCCCAGCCGTAGCTGATCATCGTCTTGACACGACTCGTGGTCAGCCCGCCGGGCGTGTCGAGGTTGTGCAGCGCGAGGTTGAGGACGCCCGGCCAGCCGTACGCGTGCAGGATCGTGCTGGCCTCCTTGCCCTGGCTCAGATAGCCGTCGTCGAAGCTCAGGACGATCGGATGCGGCGGCAGCGTGTCCTTGCCGCCCCAGCCGTCGAGGACCGCGTCGAGCGTGACGGCGTTGAAGCCGGCCTTCGCGAGCGCGGCAACCTGCGCCTTCAGCGCTGCGGGTGCGACCCAGAGGCCGGCGTACTTCGCATCCGGCGGCGCGGGCGCGATGACGTGGTACATCAGGATCGGCACCGGGGCGCGCGAGTGGCCGAGGCGCAGGAGCTGGGGCTCGGAGACGCCGTTGCCGCCGCTGGGCACCGGGCCGTTGAAGGCCTGCTGGGCCGACGCCGTCGTGCCGGTCGCCGGCCGCGAGGACGAGGACCCGCAGCCGCAGGCCACGACGACGACCAGCACCATCAACAACACGAGGAGCGCGCAGCGCGACACTCCGCAGAACCTAGTTCAGGACGTGCTCGCCGGGTCGCGCTCTGCGGCCCGCGCGGTGTGGCCGAGCATCAGCTCGCGCTGCAGGTCACGGGGTTCCGGCCCGCCCACCCCGCTGTGCTCGTCGCGCGTGCGACGGACCCACTCACCATCGGATTGCAGCTCCCACGCATGCGTGTCGTCGGCGAACGCCCGCTCCAGCGTGTCGAGCAGGTCGTCGCGCAGGATTGGGTCCTCCACCGGCGAGACGAGCTCGACGCGCGTGTCGAGGTTGCGCGGCATCAGGTCGGCTGAGCCGATGAAGACGAGGTGCTCGTCGCCACGCTGGAAGGTGTAGACCCGTGAGTGCTCCAGGAAGCGGCCCACGATCGACACCACGCGGATGTTCTCGCTGACGCCCTCAACGCCCGGCACCAGGCAGCAGATGCCACGGAGGTTGAGCTCCACCGGCACACCGGCCTGCGAGGCGCGATAGAGCGCCTTGATGCAGGTCCGGTCGACCAAGGAGTTCATCTTCATCTGGATGCGCGCGGGCTCGCCCGCCTTGTGCGCCTCGATTGTCTGCTCGATCTCTGCCACGATGCCGTCGCGCAGGTGGTCGGGCGCGATGAGCGCCTTGCGGTAGCGCCGCGGCCGCGCGTAGCCCGTCAGGAAGTTGAACATGTCGGCGACGTCGGAGCCGAGACGCTCGTCGGTCGTGAACAGCCCGAAGTCGGTGTAGAGCCGCGCCGTCTTGGGGTGGTAGTTGCCGGTCCCGATGTGCAGGTAGTGGCGTACGCCGTCACCCTCGCGACGGACGACGAGGATGCACTTGGCGTGCGTCTTGAGCGCGGGATGGCCGTAGACGACGTGGACGCCCGTCTCCTCCAGCTTGCGCGCCCACTCGATGTTGGCCCGCTCGTCGAAGCGCGCCTTGAGCTCCACCAGGCAGACCGCCTGCTTGCCGCGCTCGGTCGCGCGGATCAGCGCGGGGATGAGCGGCGTGTCGTCGGAGGTGCGGTAGATCGTGAGCTTGATCGCCAGGACGTCGGGGTCGTTGGCGGCCTGCTCGACGAAGCGCCCCACCGAGGTCGAGAACGAGTCGTAGGGGTGGTGGACGAGGATGTCGCCCGTGCGCATCGCGGCGAAGATGTCGACCTTGGCGTGATGCTCCTCGGGCCGCAGACGCGGCTGGGTGACCGACTGCCACGGCGGATCGCGCAGGTCGTCGAAGCCCTTGAGTCCCACGATCTGCCACAGGTCGGTGAGGTCGAGCAGGTCGTGGACCTCGTAGACCTGGCGGTCCTCGACCTCCAGGGCGTCGGTCAACGCGTCGCGCAGGGCGTCGGCCATGCCCGCGCCGATCTCGACGCGGACGACCTCGCCGAAGCGGCGGCGGCGCAGCTCGTCCTCGACGGCCGTGAGCAGATCATCGGCCTCGTCGGAGATCTCGAAGTCGGCGTCACGCGTCACGCGGAAGACGCCGTGCTCGATGACCTCCATCCCGGGGAACAGCGCCTCGAGGTTGGCCGCGATGAGCTCCTCCATCGGCACGAACGCCGTCGGCTCGTCCTCCAGCGCGACGAAGCGCGGGAGCATCTCCTTGGGGACCTTGACGCGCGCGAAGGTGACCTGCCCGGAGACCGGGTCGCGCACGAGCACCGCGAGGCTCAGCGAGAGGTTCGAGATGTAGGGGAACGGCCGACCGAGGCCGACGGCCAGCGGCGTGAGCACCGGGAAGATCTGGCGGCGGAAGCGATGGTCGAGCGCGCGGCGCGCGTCGGTGGAGACGTCGTCGATCCCGACCAGCCGGATGTCGTGCTCGGCCAGCGACGGGCGCAGATCATGCGAGAGCGTCCGGCACTGACGCTCTGAAAGTGACAGGACCTTCTCGCGGATCGCGTCGATCGTCTCCGACGGCGTGCGGCCGTCGAGCTTGGGCGCCGTGATGCCCGCGTCGACCTGATCATGCAGGCCGGCGACGCGGATCATGAAGAACTCGTCGAGGTTGGACCCGAAGATCGCGGCGAACTTGCAGCGCTCCAACAGCGGCTGGCCCGCGTCCTCGGCAAGCTGCAGGACGCGGTCGTCGAAGTCGACCCACGACAGCTCGCGGTTGATGTACAACTCGGGCGCGTCGAGGTCTGACGGCTGCGGCGCCGGCTGGGGCACAGCTTCGACGGCGCGGATGGACTCTTGCGTGAGCTGCGGATCTGGGGTCATGCGGGGCGCCCTCGACGGTAGGCGGTCAGCCGACGGCGTGCCGTTACCGTCGTGTGAACGCGATGTGATCGTCTCGGACCTAGGTGTACTCCACCTGGGCCAACAGGTCGAGGACCACGCCTTCGCGCAGGCCGCCACAGCCGACGTGCAACGGGCATTGCGCGGCGCGCGCCACCTCGGCGAGCAGAAGCAGACCGGCGGGCAGCAGGCGGACGCGCTCGACGTGCAGCCCGAGGTCGAAGGCGGCACGGTCCGCGGGGCTCGCGACGGTGCGCGCGAGGGCGTCGTCGAAGGCGGCGGCGGTGAGCTGGGCGCCGCAGAGGCGCCGCAGCGAGGTCGCGCTGCCACCGACCGCCCAGGCGACGTCGGCCGCCGGACAGTCCGCGGCGGCGATCGCCGCGGCGGCCTCGGCGCGTGCGGCGTCGAGCTCGGCGGCGGTCGGCGGATCGCCGTGCAGATGCGCCTCGGCCAGGGCGCTGGAGCCGATCGGCAGCGAGGCCCACCAGGTCGGCGTGCCGCCGGGCGCGCCCCAGGCCAGCTCCGTCGAGCCGCCACCGACGTCGGCCACCAGGACGCTGGCAACGCCGTCGGCGGCCAGCGAGGCGGTCGCGCCCGAGAAGGCCAGCCGCGCCTCCTCCTCCCCACTGAGGATTTCGACCGGAACGCCAGCAGCGGCACTGAGGCGGGTGATGAGCGCATCGCGGTCGGGTGCGTCGCGCAGCGCGGCGGTGGCGACGACGCGCAGCGCCGCGATGCCGGCGGCGCGCGCGGCCTGGGCCTGCTCGGCCACGGCGTCGGCGATCGCCTGGGCCTTCTGCGGCGGGATGCCGTGGCGCCGGTCGGCGGTCGTCAACCGCACGAAGGTGCGGTAGGAGGCGACCTCCAGGACCGCGCCCGGACGCTTCGGGTCGGGCTCGGCGACGAGCAGCCGGGTGGTGTTGGAGCCGATGTCGATGCAGGCTGCCCGCGGCAAGGTCAGAGAGCTTTGCACGTCCCGCAAGGCGCGAATGACCCCGCCTGGGTGACCGGCACGTCGCCTCGCGCTGCAGCGCCCACTGCTTGAATGCAGGGGTGGCCGCTCTCGCTCCCGCGATCCTCGTGCGCGATCTGCGCAAGTCCTACGGTCAATTCGAGGCGGTGCGGGGCATCGACTTCGAGGTCGCGCCCGGCGAGGTCTTCGGCTTGCTGGGCCCCAACGGCGCCGGGAAGACGACGACGGTCGAAATCCTCGAGGGTTATCGCCAGCGCAGCGGCGGCATCGTCTCGGTCCTCGGCCAGGACCCTGAGCGACGGCCGCGCGAGCTGCGCAAGCGCATCGGGATCGTTCTGCAGTCGACGGGCATGTACCGCCACATCACGGTCCGGGAGGCGCTGGCGCATTGGGCGCGCTTCTACCCGCATCCGCGCGATGTCGACGAGGTGCTGGCGCTGGCCGGCTTGCAGGAGAAGGCCGATGGGCTCGCCCGCACGCTCTCCGGCGGCCAGATGCGCCGCTTGGATTTCGGGCTCGCGCTGGTCGGCGACCCGGAGCTGATCTTCCTCGACGAGCCGACCACGGGCTTTGACCCGGCGGCGCGGCGCGCGGCGTGGGACGTCGTGCGCTCGCTTCAGGAGCTCGGCAAGACCGTCCTGCTGACCACGCACTACCTCGACGAGGCCCAGGCGCTCTGCGATCGCGTGGCGATCATCAAGGAGGGGCGGATCGTCGCCTCCGGACCGCCGGCCGAGCTCGGCGCGTCCTCGTCGACCTACACGGTCGCGTGGCGCTCGGCCGAGACCGGCGCGATGGAGTCGCGCGAGACCGAGGATCCAACGGCGCTGCTGCATCAGCTGACGAGCGCGGCGCTGGCACGGGGCGGTCAGCTGCAGGATCTCTCGGTCGCTCGTCCGTCGCTGGAAGACGTCTACCTCGAGCTGACCGCCGAGCCACCGAGCGAGAGCGCCGGCGACAGCGACAGCGCGACGGAGGCCGCCGCGAATGTCTGACGCGCTCGTGCTCGCGTACCACCAGTACCGCCTCGAGCGCCGGATGTTCTGGCGCAACCCGAGCGCCGCGTTCTTCAACTTCCTGCTGCCGCTGCTCTTCCTCGCGCTCTTCGGCGCGATCTTCAGCGGCAACCAAGATGACCTGAACGTCCTGATCCCTGGCATTGCCGGCATGTCGATCATGGCGACGACGTTCTCGTCGTTGACCATGAACCTGACGTTCCTGCGCGAGCAGGGCGTGTTGAAGCGCATGCGCGGCACGCCGCTGCCCGAGGGCTCCTATCTGCTCGGCGTCTTCGGCAACGCGGTGGCCAACGCGATCATCCAATTGGCCTTGGTCATCGTGGCGGGCAAGCTGCTGTTCGGGACGGGCTGGCCGAAGGAGTGGATCGAGTTGGTGGTCTACGTCGGCGCCGGCGTCGTCTGCCTCGCCGCGCTCGGCGTCGCGTGGTCGCACGTCATCCCCAACTACGACGCGGCCGCGGCCTACTCCAACATCATCTTCTTGCCGGTGATCTTCATCAGCGGCGTGTTCTATGACGTCAACAACGCACCGCAGTTCCTGCTGCATCTCGCTCAGGTGCTGCCGCTGGTGCACATCATCGACGGGCTGTCGGGGGCACTGGTGAGTGGACGGTCGCTGAGCGACAACCTGTCGGGACTGTGCGTCATCTGCATTTGGACGCTTGTGGGACTGTTTTTTGCGGTGCGTGGGTTCTCGTGGGAGTCGCGACGGGA
The DNA here is from genome assembly GCF_035996765.1 of Baekduia sp. Taxonomy (NCBI): domain Bacteria; kingdom Bacillati; phylum Actinomycetota; class Thermoleophilia; order Solirubrobacterales; family Baekduiaceae; genus Baekduia; species Baekduia sp. Next base: position 62,377 of record NZ_DASYJG010000066.1, on the reverse strand, counting down.
CGACTGAGGCGGCGCGTGGCGTCGTTGGTGTGCAGTGCAGTCGCTGTCGTGGTGTGCCGCGCGGTCTGTTGGCACCGAGGGCGAGAAGCGCCTGCGGCGGCGCAGCCGTGGCAGGCGTGGCTCGGCCTCGTGGCGACACGGGTGGGGGGTTCGCGGCCGAATCGCCCGCCTCGGGTCCGGGTCGTTTTGGGCGCCACATAGGGGGTCCGAAACGACCCGGATGCACGATGCGGGCAGCGCACTGAGGGGTGGGCCTGTTCGCAGACGTATGCCGGCCGCAAAGAGGCCCACCCGCTCGCGAAGCGCCGTCCGCAAGGGACGTGGGCCTGTTCGCAGACGTATGCCGGCCGCCAACAGGCCCACCCTCCCCCCGGGCGTCGGCGGACGACCCCGGGCCTCACGAAACGCCGGCTCCGCTCGCTCTCCTCGGTGCCGACAGTCCCCGCTGCGCACCACGACCACGCCCGCACTGAACACCACAGGCGCCCGCGCACCGGCCTACGGCGCGAACCGCTCCCACCCCAGCGCGATCGTCAGCGTCACCGTCGCGGCCACCAGCAGCGCCACGAGCTGCGGCAGCCCGCCCAGCCCGTAATGCACCACCACACTCACCGGTAGCGTGCCGAGCAGGACGGCCAGCACCGGGAAGGCCACGACCCACGCCACGATGACCGCCCCGCTCATCCCGGTCTGATCTCCGTAGGTCACCGAGAGCAGGCTCGGCGGCAGCTGCCCGCCGCGGCGGCTGCTCAAAGCGGCGCAGAGCGTGACCGCGGGCGTGGCCGCGACGACGAGCAGCGCAGCACCGCCGCCATGTGGCGGCAGCGCACCGGCGACCGCGCACGCCACCGCCGCGACCACCGCGCCGACAACCACGACCATCACCGGGACAATCGCGTGCTGGCTCAACACGTGGCCCATCCGCGCCCGCAACAGCACCCGCACCCGCCCCGGCTGATCGGTCTCGGCGCGCAGCGGCTCCAGCAGCCGCGACGCTCCCACGTACACCGCCAGCGCGCCGCCGGCGACCGCCGCCGGATGCTCACCGTTGATCAGGCACACCGCCGTCCCACCGGCGGCGAGCACGAGTGCTTCACCGAGACGCTGCGGCGTGGCCAGCAGCGCGACCGCGTCACGCCAGGCGACGGCGAGCCGCGGCGACCGCGGGGGCTTCAGCCGCGCCCCGCGCCCAGCGGTCGGCCCCGCGTTGACGCTGCTGAGGCTGCGTCGCACGTAGCGCGCGTTCATGGAGTACAACGCCGCAACCGCGCCACCACGCGCCTCGGCGCGCAACATGTGGCGCTCGGTCGAGCAGCGGCCACGGCGCCCCAGCGCCAGCAGGACCACACCAGCAGCCGCCAGCGCCACCAACGCCAGTGCGGCCGGCCACCCATCAGCGTCCGGCGCGAGCGGCTGGACCGCCCAGCCCCACGGCCCGCACCACAGCGCGATGTGACGCCCGGCGCTCCCCGACGAGCTGACGACGACCAGCGCGGCAGCCGCGACGAAGACCGGCCAGCCCGCCCGCCGCGTCGCACGATCCCAGCGCGCCGAGCCCGCGACCAGCGACGCACCGGCAACCCCAAGGAGCCCGAGCAGCGCGATCCCGACGATGAACGCGCCCGCGCGTTCCGCATCCACCCCGCGGTGGTGGCCCGCGACCCCGACCACAACGATCGCCGCCACGACCGCCGCAATGCCCGCTCCCGCAACCAGCCCGCGCACGAGCCGGCCGAGCACGAGCTCGCCGCGCCGCAGCGGAGCGCCGAGCAGCTGCGCGACATCAGCGATCGAGAAGACCACCGGCCCCTGCACGGCACCCCAACGCACCAGCGCCAGCAGCCCAACCAGCGCGAGCGACGGCCCCCAGGTCGCGACCGTGCGCGGCGTCGCGACCTCGGCCAGCGCCTCGCTCGCCGTGCCGTAGACGAACGGCCCGCCGATCGCCAGCGTGATGAAGACGTAGTAGACGGGCTCCAACCGCTTCAACAAGCTCGGCGGCGCCTGCACCGTGCGCCAGAAGGCGCGGATCTCGCGGACGGGCGTGCGCGCCGTGCCCGACGGCGCCGGCGACGGCGTCGGCGCCACTGCCGCAGCGCTAGGCATGCTCGGGCAACCAGCCACGCTGCGCCGCGCGGGCCCGGACCTCACGCCACGGCCCGCGGTCGAGCACCTCACCCTCGCCCAACACGATCGCGCGGTCGGCGACATCGTCGGCAAAGGCCATCTGGTGGGTGGTCAGCAGGATCGCCGTGCCGGCCGCCTTCGCCTCCACCAGCAGCTCGGCCAGCAGCCGCTGCGACGGCGGATCGAGGCCGACCACCGGCTCGTCGAGCACGAGCAGCTGCGCCGGGCGGATCAACGCGCAGGCCAGCCCGGTCTTCTGCTTGAGGCCGCGCGAGAGCTCGGTCGGCAGGAAGTCGGCGCGGTGGTCGAGGCCGAGACGCACGAGCAGCGCGTCGATCCGCGCATCGAGACCGTCGTCGGCGACGCCGTGGGCCAAGGCGACGAGCGCGAGATGCTGGCGGACCGTGAGGTCGTCGTAGAGCAGTGGTGCGTCGGGCACGAGCGCCAGCGCGGCCCGGGCCGCCTCGGCGTCAGGCTCGGTGTGCGGGTCGTGGCCGCAGATGCGCACGCTTCCGTCGCTGGGCTCCAGCAAGCCGGCGATCGTGCGGACCGCCGTCGACTTCCCGCTGCCGTTGGCGCCGATCAGCGCCACGCACGTGCCGCGCTTGAGATCGAGGTCGAGGCTGGCGAGCCCGACGAGCCGGCCGTAACGGCGCGTCAGGCCGCGGACGTGCAGAGGAAGGTCGTCGGACACGCGCGCAGTCTGACGATCGACCGCCCGCGGGGCGGGCGGGACAGCGTCAGCCTTCGGACGCCACGCCGACGATCCACGGCGCGGGCGGTTGGCCGATCGCCGCGATCGGGACGTCGTGCAGCGGCCCGGCCTCCCATTCCGGCGCCAGCAGCCCGTAGACGTGGACGTCGAGCTGGCGGTCGCCGTGGCGATGCCAGCCGCGCAGCGTCCCCTCGCGCGTGAAGCCGACGCGCTCGAGCGCCGCGGCGCTGCGCGCGTTCTCCGGGTTGGAATAAGCGCCGACGCGCTCCAGCCCGCAGATCGCGAACGCCAGGTGGGCGATCAGCGCCTTGGACTCCGCGTTGGCGCCAGTGCCCCAGTGCGCGCGCCCGAGCCACGTGCCGACCATCGCGCGGCGGTCTCGGGTGCTCAGCTCGCCCAGGCCGGTCACGCCGATCGGCCCGTGCTCGCGATCGTGGATGACGAAGTCCAGCTGCGCGCCGGCGTCGCGCTTGGCCTCCTGCTCGGCGATCCACGCCAGCGGCTCCTCGACGCTCGCGTACGGCCCCCACGAGAACCATCGGGTGACCTCCGGATCGCTCGCCAATGTGAGCAGTGCCGGGGCGTCGTTGGGGTCGGGCAGGCGGAGGGTCAGGTGCGGTCCACGAAGCTCCATCGGCACGGCATCATGGCGAGATGCTCGCGATCCTGTACGACGTCCACGGCAATCGGCCCGCGCTGGAGGCCGTCCTAGACGATGCGCGTGACGCCGGCGCCGACCGCTTCCTGCTCGGCGGCGACTACGCGGCGTTCGGCGCGTGGCCGGTGGAATGTGTGGAGTTGCTGCGCGCCTTGGGCGACCGCGCGACGTGGATCCGCGGCAACTGGGAGCGCTGGCAGGCCGACCCCAGCGCGCTGCCCGACAGCCCGGTCACCCAGGGCGCCGCGCGCTGGGTCTGCGACCAGTTGGGCGACGAGCTCGTCGCCGAACTGGCCGCGCTGCCGGCGCAGGCGATCATCGGCGACACGCTCTTCGTGCACGGCTCGCCGCTCTCCGACATCGAGACCTTCGGGCCCGAGCCCGACCCCGAGGGCGACGACCAGGCGCTGGCCGGCGTGCTCCAGCAGCGCGTCGTCTTCGGCCACAGCCACCTGCAGTTCTCGCGCCGGACGCCGGGCGGTGTGGAGCTCGTCAACCCGGGCAGCGTCGGCGAGCCGTGGGACGGCGACGTCCGGGCCGCCTACGCGGTGCTCGACGACGACAACACCGGCACGCTCCGCCGCGTGGCCTACGACGTCGAGGCCGCGGCGACGGCCGTCGAGCGCCTCGGCGATCCGCGTGCCATCACCACCGCGCAGCGGCTCCGGACCGCCCGCTTCTAAGCGAAGGCCTGCTGGCGCGGCGTGCCAGGCGCCGCGGGCGCATCGGGCAGCAGCGTGTGGAACATGCTGCCCTGGCCGGGCGTCGACTCGACGTAGATGCGCCCACCATGGCGCTCGGCGATGCGGCGGCAAATCGCCAGCCCGATGCCGGTTCCCGCGTAGGCATCGCGGCCGTGCAGGCGCGTGAACATCGCGAAGATCCGCTCCTGATCGGCCTCGTCGATCCCGATGCCGTCGTCGGCGACGGTCAGGACACACGCGCCCGTCGTCCGCCGCGCGCTGACGCAGACGGTCGGCGACCGGCCGGGCGGATGGAACTTCGCCGCGTTGCCGATCAGGTTCTGCAGCAGTTGGGCGAGCTGCGTCGGCTCGGCCTCCAGCGTCGGGAGCTCGCCGACCTCGACCGTCGCGCCCGTCTCGGCGATCGCCGGCCCGAGCACCGCCAAGACGTCATCGACCAGCGCGTGCAGGTCGACCTGCTCGCGGCGCGGCTCCTCGTTGGCGACGCGCGAGTAGGTCAGCAGATCGTCGATCAGGTGGCGCATGCGCACCGCGCCGTCGCTGGCCAGGCGCAGGTACTCACGCCCCTTCTCGTCGAGATCCTCGGCGCTGCGGCGCTCCAGGAGCCCGAGGAAGCTCGCGACCATGCGCAGCGGTTCTGAGAGATCGTGCGAAGCGGTGTAGGCGAAGTCCTGCAGCTCGGCGTTGGTGCCCTGCAGGCGGTCGGCCCGCTGGGCCAGCTCGTGCTCCATCGCCAGGCGCTCGCTGACATCGCGGCCGACGATGTAGAACGCCTCGTCGCCCGGTCCGCCGCTCCAGGCCATCCAACGAACCGACCCGTCGACGCACACCATCCGGCAGACGTACTCGGCGATCGTCTCGCCCTGGGCGAGGCGCCCGATCTGCAGCTCGGTCTCGGAGCGGTCCTCGGGATGGACGATGTCCAGATACGGCTTCGTCTCCATCACCGCACGCGGCCAGCCGAGCTGCTGCTCCCAGGCGTCGTTGAAGTGCTTGAGCAGGCCGTCGAAGCCCGCTGCGGCCAGCAGGTCGGGCGACATCGCGAACAGGCGCGTCAGATGCTCCGTCGCGGCCGGATCGAAGGCCGACGTTCCGATTGCCGTATCCAGGCGGTTCATGTCCAGCTCCTCCGCGGCGCATCCTCTCACAGCGCGCGCCGCGCGACGAGGGGCGATCGCGATCCGCCACGTGGCATGCTGAAGGCCATGGACGATGCCGAGGATCCCATCGACCTCGTCGCCTCCGTCGGCCCGCTGGACGCGGTCGTCGAGACGCTGCGCGACATGCTCCACCGCTCCGGCGCCTTACGCCTGGCGGTGGTCGTCGACATGCCCGACGGACCGGCAGCGCTGGTCGACGTCGGGCGGCTCGCGCCGGTCGAGGTCCGGATCGCCGAGCGCACGATGCATCTCCCCCACGCCATCGAGCTCGAGGCCGAGTCGCTGGCCGGTGAGATCCACCTGCGCCAACTGCCGCCGTTCGAGGTCGAGCCCGAGACCGGCCAGGTGACCGGGACGCTCGGCGGGCTCGACATGCTCGCCGACGCGATGCGCGCGCTCGCCGAGTTGCTCGGCGGCCGCAGCGTCGCGATCGCCGTGTACCAGACGGTCACGCCGAAGGTCGACCTCACGGTGACCGCGCGCCACGGCGAGTCGGTGCTTGTGACGCTCGGTGAGCATGAGTGGGAGCTGCCCGAGCGCTAACGCTCAGCGCAGCTGCGCGGAGCTTAGCCCGAGCAGCTGGCGCGCGATGATCAGCAACTGGATCTGCTGGGTGCCCTCGAAGATGTCGAGGATCTTCGCGTCGCGCGCCCACTTCTCCAGCAGCAGCTCTTCGCCGTAGCCGAGCGTGCTCGCCAGGGCGACGCAGCGCAGCGCGACGTCCACGCAGGTCCTGCCGGCCTTGGCCTTGGCCATCGACGCCTGCAGCGAGTTCGGCTTGCCGTTGTCGGCCATCCACGCGGCCTGCAACGTCAGCAAGTAGGCGGCCTCGTAGTCGGCGTCCATCGCCAGGTAGTCGGCAGCCGCGGCGGTCTGCCGGCTGGCCGGGACGTCCCAGTCGACCTCGACGCCCGCCTCGGCCAGCAGCTCCCGCGTCGTCTCCAGGCAGGCGCGCGTGAGGCCCACGGCCATCGCCGCAACGAGCGGCCGCGTGTTGTCGAAGGTCTGCATCGCGCCCGCGAAGCCGTTGGTGACCTCGATGCCGGGCGGGCCGAGCAGGTTCTCCTTGGGCACGCGGCAGTCCTGGAGCGTGAAGGCCGCGGTGTCCGACGCGCGGATGCCGAGCTTGTGCTCGAGGCGGTCGAGCTTGAGCCCCGGGTTGGAGCGCTCGACCACGAATGATTTGATCGCCGGCCGCCCGAGAGAGCGATCAAGCGTCGCCCAGACGACGATGAGGTCGGCGCGCTCACCAGCGGTCACGTAGATCTTCTCGCCGTTGAGCACGTAGTCGTCGCCGTCGAGGACCGCGGTCGTCCGGATCGAGGCGCTGTCGCTGCCTGCTTCCGGCTCGGTGATCGCCATCGCCGCCCACTGACCGGCGAAGCGCTCGAGCTGCTCGTCGTCGGCGACCGACGCGATGGCCGAGTTGCCCAGGCCCTGGCGCGGGACCGAGAGCAGCAGGCCGACGTCGCCGCGGCAGAGCTCCATGATCGACAGCGCGGTCGACAGGTTCGACCCGTTGCGATTGTCTTGCGAACCGTCGTCATTGGCCGAACGCCGCACGCCGGCCGCGCCCGCCCCGCCCATATCGCTGCCGTCGTTCATCCCGTCGATGAGCGCGGCGAGCATGTCGAGCTCGACCGGCCGCGCGTGCTCCTCGCGATCGTACTTGCGCGAGATCGGCCGGAAGACCTCATCGGCCACCTGCCGCGCCTGGGCGACGAGCGGGCCGAACTTGCGGGGGACTTCGAGGTTGATCATTAGACGACCAGAACGCCTTCCATGAGGCCGGTGGCCCGCAGATCGCGGTACCAGCGTTCGACGGGATGCTCGGCGATGTAGCCGGCGCCACCGAGCAGCTGCACGCCTTCGGAGCCGATCTGCATGGCCTGCTGGCCGGCCAGTGAGCGGGCCAGCGCGGCCTCACGCGAGAAGTCGGCCTCGGCGTCGGCGCGTGCTGCCGCGCGCAGCGTGACGAGCCGCAGGCCCTCCAGCTCGACGGCGATGTCGGCGACCGAGAAGGCCACCGCCTGGCGGTAGCTGACGGGCTCGCCGAACGCGATGCGCTCGTTGACGTAGGGGATGACGTAGTCCAGGACCGCTCGGCCCACGCCGGCGGCGATCGCCGCCCAGGCCAACCGCGAGCGCGCGATGCACTCGGCGTACACCTTGGGGTCGGCGGCGCCGAGCAGCGCGCCTGGGCCAACCGCGACGTCCTCCAACTTCACGCGCCCGAGCGCGGCCCCGCGCAGGCCCATCGCCGGGTCGGCCTTGACGTGCACGCCACCGGCGGCGGGCTCGACCAGGAAGAGCGCGGGGCCACCGCCCTCGACCCGCGCTGCGACGATCAGCAGCTCGGCCTCCTCGGCGCGAGGGACGAGCGTCTTGAGGCCGGAGAGCACATAGCCGCCGCCGGCCTGCCGGCGCGCGACCGTCTCCAACTGCCGGGGGTCAAACAGCGCGCGAGGCTCGGCGACCGCCAGCGCCGCAGCCGGGACGTCCTCGCTGACCAGCGCGGGCAGGTAGGTCGCCTGCTGGTCGGCGTCGCCCCAAAGCGCCAGCGCGGTCGCGACCGCCGCCGGCGCGAGCGCGCCGACGGTCAGACCGGCATCCCCGTGAGCCAGCGTCTCGGCGGCCAGCACCGCGGTCACGGCGGAGCGCTCGCTGATCGCCCCGCCCAGCTCCTCGGGGACGCCGAGCATCGTGAGGCCGAGCTTGTTGGCCTCGGCGAAGATCTCGGTGGCGCCCTCCCCGCGCTCAGCCGCCGCGGCCGCCGGCCGCAGCCGCGCGGACGCGAAGTCGCGCCACGCCTCGACCAGCATCTGCTGCTCGTCGTCGAGCGTGAGGTCGAAGAGCCCGGCACCCGACGACGGGCGCGGGCGGGCCGGACGACCGAGCCGCGTGCCGGCGGCGAAGGTGCGGCCGGCGCGGCCGGCGACCCGGAAGCCGTCACGCGTGGCGCGGTAGAGCACGCGCTCAGCGGGCTTGCGGACGCCGAGGCGGTCGACGACATCGGAGCCCGCGATGCGCGTCAGCGCGCGCAGGCCGAGGCCCATGGAGCGATCGGCGGCGGTCATCGACGGCTACCGTCTTTCTCGACAGCACCGGCCAGCAGCCCGGGCTCGACCGTCGCGATCAGCAGGTTGGCGGCGTCGCGCGCCGGCATCGCCCCCGTGCGCAGCCACCAGCGCGCCAGCGCCTCAGCGGCGGCCATCACCATGACCGAGGTGGCCTCGATGACCGCGCCCGAGCCGGTCCGGCGGTGCGGCGGCATCAGCGCGACGGTGGCCTGCGCCACCATCGCCAGCAGCCGCTCGCGGTAGACGGCCACGGCCGCGGCGATCTCCCCCGACTGCGGCACGGTCTCGTCGAACAACACGCGCCAGGCGTCACGGTCGCGATCGACGAAGTCATAGAAGGCGATGACGCCCAGACGCACGGCCTCGGCCGGCGTGCTCGCACGCTCGACGGCGGCGGCCACCGCGCCGATCAACGCCTCGCCGGCCGGCGCCATGCACGCCTCGTACAGCCGATCCTTGTTGCCGAAATAGGCATACAACAAGGGCTTCTTGACGCCGACCTCCAGCGCGATGTCCTCCATCGTCACCGCGGCGAAGCCACGGCGGGCGAACTGCTCATGGGCCACCCGCAGCACCTGCTCTTCGCGGTCGGCGCGGGATAGGCGACGGCGGGGAATCGCACCCGCGTCGGCCCTCGGTCGGTCATCGGCGCTCGTCATCGAGCCGCGGACCGTAGCGGTTTGTTTATACGTGGGTCAACTGGCCGTTGGCGTTCGGACGACGCCGACGGTCCGTGCGTCTGACTGCTATGGCGCCAGGCGCACCGGCAGCGTCTTGAGCTGGTTGATGAACGGCGACTCCGCGTAGAGCGGCTGGCCGTCGAGCGCCATCTGCGGGAAGCGCGCGAGCGTCTCCTCGATCAGGATCCGCAGCTCGAGCCGCGCCAGCGCGGTCCCGAGGCAGAAGTGCCGACCGCCGGCGCCGAAGGCCTGGTGCTCGGGGTTGCGCGTGACGTCGAAGTGGTCCGGATCCTCGTAGCGCGTCTCGTCGCGGTTGGACGAGACGTACCACATGACCACCTTGTCGCCCTCGCGAATCTCCGCGCCGTTGAGCTCGACATCGCGCGTCGCCGTGCGGCGGAAGTGCGCGAACGCGGGGAACATCCGCAGCGCCTCCTCGACCGCGCTGCCGACCAGCGACGGGTCGTCGAGCAGCAGTTGGCGCTGCGTCGGATCCTCCAGGATCGCGCGCATGCCGCTGCAGTACGTGGCTTTCGTGGAGTCGTTGCCCGCCGCCACGAGCAGGAAGAAGCCCATGACGATCTCGTGCTCTTCCAGCTTCTCGCCGTCGATGTCGGCATGGACGAGGACGCTCATCAGATCCTCGGTCGGGCGCTCGCGGCGCTCGGCGATCAACGCGGCGCAGCGCGCGAAGATCTCGGGCACGTCGCGCTCCATGACCGTCGTGACGCCCTCGGGGTTGAGGTCCGGATCACCCGCGCCCAGCGTCGAGTTCATCAGCCGTGCCCAGATCTCGTCGTCCTCGGGCGCGGTGCCCATGAAGCTGCCGATGACCCGCGCGACGACCGGCTGGGCGACGTCGGTGACGAGGTCGCACGTCTCGCGGCCTTCGAGACGATCAAGCACGTTCTTGGTGATCTCGCGGATCGCCGGCTCGTGCTCGCTGATGCGCTTGGGCGTGAAGCCGCGCTGGAAGAGCGCCTTGAGCCGGTCGTGCTTAGGCGGGTCCATCCCGATGAACATCGCCTGGCTGAGCTCCAGCGGGAGGATCGCGTTGGTCAGCGCCGTGAAGCCGGTCGCCGACGAATAGGTCTCCCAATCGCGGCTGACCGCGTGGACGTCGTCGGCGGTGGTGACCGACCAGAAGCCGGCCTCCTCGGGGTACTCGGTGATCTTCGAGGTCCAGTGCACCGGGCACTGGCCGCGCAGCTGGGAGAACAGCTCGTGGGGCGGCCCGTCCTGCCACTGCTCACGCTCGGTGACGAGCGTCGCTTCGAGGGGGGAAACGGGATCGGCGGACATAGGTTGACACTCTGTCAAATCTGGCGCTCGAACACCAACTCCAGGCCATCGATCTCGTCGTGCTGCTCGCCGATCTCCGTGAAGCCGTAGGCGCCGACCAGCGCCAGCGAGGCCGCGTTGTCGGGGCTGATCGACGCGCGGGCGATCGTGGCGCCATGCGCGCGGGCGTAGACCAGGAGCTCGCCCAGCGCGGCATGCGCGTGGCCGCGGCGCCGGTGTTCGGGAGTGATCCGATAGCCGACCTCGACCATCCCCCGCGGGTCGGGCGGACCGTGGAAGCCGGCGTGGCCGACGACCGTTCCGGCGGCCTCGCCCTCGGCGACGACGACCGCACGCACGAGCCACGGTGCGCAGTCGGGCTCACCGATCATCTGGCCCAGACGCAGCGTCCACAGCCAGGTCTCGGCGAGGAACTCCTCGGGCAGCGCGACGCCGGCAGCAGCGCGGGCACCGTCGAGGTCGCCGGCGATCAGCGGCTGCAGGACCGTCGCGTCCAGGAGCTGCAGGTTGACGGCGGGCGGGGCCATGGCCGCCATCCTCTCCTACCTCTAGGCTGCCGGTGTGGCCTCCGCCCCTGCCGAGACGTTCCTGCTCGTCGACGGGGAGAACATCGATGCGACGCTGGGCGGCAGCCTGCTCGGCCGGCGGCCGGCACCAGAGGAGCGGCCGCGGTGGGACCGCGTGCGCGACTACGGGCGCGCCGTGTGGGACCAACCGGTGCGCGGACTCTTCTTCCTCAACGGCTCCGGGCAGATCCCGATGCCGTTCGTCCAGGCGCTCGACGCGCTGGACTTCCGCCCGGTCCTGCTGAGCGGGCCGGCGGGCGTCAAGGTCGTCGACGTCGCGATTCAGAAGACGCTGGCCGCGCTCGCGCAGCGCGGCCGCGGCGACGTGCTGCTGGCCAGCCACGACGGCGACTTCGCCCCGCAGATCGCCGAGCTGCTGCGCGACGTGGACCGCCGCGTCGGCATCATGGGCTTCCGCGAGTTGATCAGCTCCTCCCTGCAGGAGCTGACCGACGACGGGCTGGAGATCTTCGACCTCGAGGACGACGTCGGGGCGTTCACGGTCGCGCTGCCGCGCCTGCGCGTGATCCCGATCGACCAGTTCGACCCCTGGTCGCTGCTGGCCTGAGGCGCGGCGCGCCCGTCCGCGCGCCGCGCCCCCTGCCGCTCGTTCAGCTTGCGCCGCGGGTGATCGCCTTGCCGCCCGGAGCGACGACGAGCCAGTCGGCGCCGAACGCGTCGCTGCCCTGGCCGTTGTGCTGGCCGACCTTCGTGTCGCCCTTGAACCGGTAGAGCGGGTGGCCGGCGTAGGTGACCTGCGTGGAGCCGTCTGACCGCTTCGTGGTGCCGAGCAGCGACGCCTTGGCCGCCCCGTGCGCCTTCGGCTTGCCCCCGGTGGTGACCGGCGGCCAGGCCGTGGCGCACGCGCCCGAGCACGTGCTCTTGTGGCCGGTGTCGGCCTTCCACAGGTAGACGGTGCGACCCTTGGCGTCGACGAGCATCGTGCCGAGGCCATGGCTGGCCGTGGAGATGGTGGCGGCGCTGGACGTCGCGTAGCCGGCTGACGTCGCCTTGCTGGCGCCTGAGTGGGCGACCGCGGCGACCGCCACCACTGCGAGGGCGAGGATCGCGATGGGGATGATGAGGATGGAGCGCTTCATGGGGACTCCTGGGGAGAGGGAGAGGACCGTCTCCTGCAGAGACCCCGAAGAGCGCCGGACCTTCCCGCTAGGCGCGCACCTCGCCCAGCCCCATGTCGCGCCCGATGATCTCCTTCATGATCTCGTTGGAGCCCGCCCAGATCTTGGTGACGCGCGCGTCCATCCACGCGTGGGCGACCTCGTACTCCTCCATGTAGCCGTAGCCGCCGTGGAGCTGGACGCAGGCGTCGATGACGAGGTTCTGGACCTCGGCGCTCCACCACTTGGCCTTGGCGGCGTCGACGGCCGAGAGCTCGTGCTTGGCGTGCGCGACGACGCACTGGTCGACGAAGGCCTGGGTGACGTCCAGGCGCGTCTGAAGATCGGCGGCGAGGAAGCGCGAGTTCTGGAAGGTGCCGATCGGCCGGCCGAAGGCCTTGCGTGACTTGATGTACTCCAACGTGACCGCAAAGATGTGCTGCGCATGCGCGGTGTTGGAGATCGACGAGCCCAGCCGCTCCTGGGCGAGGTGCTCCATCATGTGGTGAAAGCCGCGGTCGACCTCGCCGATCAGCTGGTCATCGGTCACGCGGACGTTCTCGAAGAAGAGCTCGGCGGTGTCGGCCTCGTGCTGGCCGACCTTGTGGAGCTTGCGCCCGCGCTGGAAGCCCTCCATCCCCTCCTCGATGGCGAAGAGCGAGATGCCGCGGCCCTTCGGGTCGGTCGCGGTGCGGGCTGCGACGATCACCAGACCGGCGTGCGCGCCGTTGGTGATGAAGGTCTTCGAGCCGTTGATGACCCACTCATCGGGGTGGGCGGGATCTCTTTTGGCGGTGGTCTTGAGGCCCTGAAGATCCGAGCCCGCCTCCGGCTCGGTCATGCCGATCGCGGTGATCATCTCGCCGCTGCAGAACTTCGGCAGCCAGCGCTGCTTCTGCTCCTCGGTCGTCAGGCGCGTGAGGTACGGCGCGCAGACGTCGGAGTGGATCGTGAACGACGAGGAGTACGCCATCCCCGCCCGCGAAAGTTCCTCGTTGAAGATCGTGTTGTAGCGGAAGTCAACGTCGCTGCCGCCGTACTGCTCCGGGATCGCCACGCCCAGGAAACCCGCATCACCCGCGGTCTTCCAGACCTCCGCCGGGATCCTCCGCGCCTCCCGAATCTCCTCGGCGCGCGGCAGGATCTCCCGATCCACAAACGCGGCGGCAGACTCGCGAAACAGCTTGTGGTCGTCGTCGAAGAGCGTGCGGGGCAGCGACATGCGGCCGGACTATACGCGCGCGTTCAGGAGATCGATGCGATCTCGTCCGCTAACTCGGCGACGGACTCGAGGATGCGAGAAGGCCGGAACGGGAAGCGCTCGGCGGACTCGCGGGTGGAGACGCCGGTGAGGACCAAGACGGTCTCCAGACCGGCTTCCAGGCCCGAGACGACGTCCGTATCCATGCGGTCGCCGATCATGGCGGTGGTCTCGGAGTGGGCGTCCAGCGCGTTGAGCGCGGAGCGCATCATCAGCGGGTTGGGCTTGCCGACGTAGTAGGGCTCGACGCCGGTGGCCTTGCTGATCAGCGCGGCGACCGAGCCCGTTGCCGGCACCAGGCCGTCGGGGCTCGGGCCCGACGGGTCCGGGTTGGTTGCGATGAAGCGCGCGCCGGCGGCGATCAAGCGGATCGCGTGGGTGATGCGCTCGAAGGAGTACGTGCGGGTCTCGCCGAGCACGACGTAATCGGGATCGCGCTCGGTGAGCGTGTAGCCCGACTGGTGCAGCGCGGTCGTCAGCCCGGCCTCGCCGATGACGTAGGCGGAGCCGCCGGGGCGCTGGTCAACGAGGAACCGCGCGGTCGCCAGCGCGCTGGTCCAGATCGCCTCCTCGGGCACGTCCAGCCCGCTGGCCCGCAGGCGGGCGCTCAGGTCGCGCTGGGTGTAGATGGAGTTGTTGGTCAACACAAGGAACGGAATCGCGCGGTCTCGCAGCGCCGCCAGGAAACGGTCCGCGCCCGGGATCGCGTCCTCCTCGTGGACGAGCACGCCGTCCATGTCCATCAACCAGGACTCGATCGCGCGCCGCGTCATCAAACCCGCTCGAGGAAGGAGCGCACAGCGGCCGAGCAGGCCTCCGGCTCGTCGTCGTAGACGAAGTGCTTGGCACCGCCGACGATCACGAGCTCGGTGTCGGGCAGCTCCTCGGCGAAGCGGTGCGCGCCCGCGACCGGGGCGAACGGATCGTCCTCGCCCCACAGGATCAGCGCGGGTGCGCCGACCGTCGCGAGGTCGTAGTCCTCCAACTCGGAGAACTCGCCGGAGCGGTAGAGCTCCAGCTGGCCGCGCCGCCGCTCGGGCGACCCATAGGCCTTGAAGTACTCGTCGAGGCTGCGGTCGTCCAGGCCCGAGCTCACCGCGCGCAGCATGGCGCCGAAGCCCTCGCGGTCGGTCCCGTCGACGATCTCCTCTCCCTGGCCAGGCGTGCGCATCGCCCGCGCCAGCCCGTGCCACCTGCCGTCAGAGAAGAACCCCGTGTTGCTGATGACCATCGCCCGGATCAGCTCCGGGTGCTCGCATGCCCAGCGCAGGCCGATCAGCCCGCCCCAGTCGTGGACGACCAGCACGACCTCGCCGAGCTCCTGCTCGCGGTGGAAGGCATCGACCGCGTCGACGTGCGCCTGCCACGTGCCCGAGCCGGCGTAGGGCGAGTCGCCGTAGCCGGGCAGGTCGGGCGCTACCGCCTGCCAGCCCGCATCGGCGACGGTCTCCAGCAGGTGGCGCCACATATAGGAGGACTCGGGGTAGCCGTGCAGGCAGAGCACGGTGCCCTTCGGCGCCTGCACCGGCAAGGACTCACGGTAGACGAGCGGCATCGCTGCGCAGCCTACCCGCGACGGGTAAGTTCCCCGCCGTGTCTCGCCTCTCCAAGCCCACCGCCGGCCACGTCTTTCTCGGCGCCGGCCTCCTGCACTTCCTGGTCCCCCGGCACTACGAGGCGATCATGCCCGACTACCTGCCGGCCCACCGCGAGCTGGTCTACGCCAGCGGCGTGGCCGAGGCGGCCGGCGGCGCGGGTCTGCTCAGCAGCTCACCGACGGTGCGCAAGTACTCGGCGTGGTGGCTGGTCGCGACGCTGATCGCCATCTTCCCCGCCAACGTCCACATGGCCGTGCACCCGGAGCGCTACCCGCAGGTCCCGGGCGGGAAGGTCGCGCTCTACGCGCGCCTGCCGCTGCAGCTGCTGTTCGCGAAGTGGGTTCTCGCGACCGCGCGTCGCAAGGGCTAATCCGTCACCTTTGCGGCGCTCGCGCGTTGGAGGGGGTAGATGCGCACGCAACCCACCCCCATCTCCGGCCGGCATCTCCTCGCGCTCGTGTTGTGCGCGCTGGTGCTCGGCGCAGCGTCCGTCCTGATCGGCCACTAGCGCTACCGCAGGAGCAGCGCCACAGCAACGGTCACGCCGAGCGTGATCACGGCGCCGCGCAGCACCGGGTCGGGTAACCGCCGCGCGACGCCCACGCCGATCCGTCCGCCGACCAGCGTCCCCGCGCCGACCACCAGCGTCGAGAGCCACGCGACCGGTCCAAAGAGCGCGACGGCCACCGCGCTGACGACCGCGACCGTCAGCGACAGCACTTGCTTGATCGCGTTGAGCCGCTGCAGCGGCTCCTCCAGCGTCAGCCCCAGCGCGGCGAGCAGGACGATCCCCAGCCCGGCGCCGAAGTAGCCGCCGTAGATCGACGCCACCGCGACCGTCACGGTCAGCCGCGCCGGCGCGCTGCGGTGCTGGACCCGCGTGACCCAGCGCGCCACCAGCGGCTGGATCGCCAGCAGCGCGCACGCCAGCAAGACGAGCCACGGCGCCAGCGCCGAGAACGTGTCGGCAGGTCCGACCAGCAGCAAGGTCGTCCCGACCGCCGCCCCGACGGCGGCCGCGAGCGCCAGCAGTCGGAGCCGCGCCCCCTGGCCCGCCAGCTCGGCCCGCGACGTCGTCGCCGCGCTCAGGTAGCCCGGCAGCGTCGCGACCAGGTTGCTGACGTTGGCGCTCAGCGGCGAGAGCCCGGTGGCCAGCAGCGCCGGGAACGAGACCAGCGACCCGCCGCCCGCGACCGCGTTGATCGCACCCGTCGTCACTCCGGCAGCGGCGAGCAGAGCGACGTCGGCGGCATCCATCGGCGGCGAAGTGTGCCCGAGCACGCCGAGCGGAGCGTTGACGACGGGCGCGATCAACGTCGGCGCGCTCCAACATCCGTCCAGGCCCGGACCCGGCGCCTGTACCGCGTGTGCACGCGACCGACGTCCGGGGCGTGGGCCCCTCCGGACAGCTCGCGCGCAGGCGCGCGCTCGCCGTCGCGCTCGTCGTCTTCGCGACCGTGGCGGGCCTCGGCCTGCTCACCCACAAGGAGACCCCGCTCGCCGTCGATCGCGCCACCGCGATCCGCCTTGCCGCCGCCGCGCCCGAGACCCGTGTCGCGGCCGCGCACGCCGACAGCGTGATGGTCATCCCGATCGACCAGGACTTCGTCAAGGTCACCTGGCTGCGCCACGGCCGCACGACCGCCACGGCCGGCGTCAACCGCGACGGCACCCTCGCCTGGCCGAGCAAGTACAAGAAGATCGCCGGCTACGGCGCCCCGCTCGCCCACGGCCTGCTCCTGCTCGGCGCGCTCACCGCGCTCTTCCTGCTCGCCACGTTGCGCGGCCCGCTGCGCCGCCGCCGGACGCTCGACGCGCTCGCGCTCGCCGCCGCCGTCGTGCCGACCGTCCTCATCGACCGCGGCCTGCTCGCGCTCGGCGAGGGCATGGCCGCGGTGCTGATCGCCTACCTCATCGCCCGCGGCGTTCAGCTCGCGGTGCGTGGCCCGGTGCCCGACGAGGACCACGACGCACCCGTCCTGCTCGAGCGCCTCGCCGCGCACGCAAAGCTGCGCACGCTCTCCCGCCAGGTCGGGCTGCTCTTGCTCTTCATCACGGTGCTGATGACCATCACCTCGACGGGTGTGGTCGACGTCGCCTACGCCAACATGGAGGGCGCCACCGTCCTGCTGGGCGGCCACCTCCCCTACGGCCACATGCCGGCCGACGTGATCCACGGCGACACCTACGGGTTGCCGATCTACGCGATCTACGCGCCGCTCGCGGCGGTCTGGCCGGTGCACAGCGACTGGGACAACGCGATCGGCGCGCTCGTCCTCGGCGCCGGCGCCGCGCTGCTCTGCGCGCTCGGCATGGCCCGCGCCGCCGGCGCGGGCGCTCGCTGGCCCGCCGCGATCGCCGTCCTCGCGCTCCCGGCGTCGCTGATGACCTTCTCCAGCGGCACCAACGACGTGCTGATCGCCGCCGCGCTGATCTGGGCGTTCGCCTGGTGGTCGCGCCCCGCCGCCTCCAGCGCGCTGCTGGCACTTGCCGGCCTGGCGAAGGTCGCGCCGCTGGTCCTGCTGCCGCTCTGGCTGGCGCGCCTGCGCGGAGGCGCGCTGGTGCGCGCGGTGGTCGCCTGTGGCGCTGTCGGCGCGATCGTCCTCGCCGGCCTCGTCGCGCTCGGCGGCCTGCACGGCCCGGGCGACATGGTGCACGCGATGTCCTTCCAGCTCAGCCGCCGTTCGATGATGTCGATCTGGACCGCGTTCGGGATCGAGCCGCTGCAGCCGCTGATGCAGGGCGTCGCGCCGGCGATCGCGCTGGGCGGGGCGACGCTCGTCTGGCTGGACCGCAGCGTTGCAGTCGACCCGCGCCGCGTCGCCGGACTCGTCGCCGCGACGCTCGGCGCGCTCCAGCTGGCGGCCAACCACTGGGCGCCGCTCTACCTCATCTGGCTCGCACCGCCCGCGATGGTCGCGCTGCTCGGCCCGCTCGCTGCCCGCGCGGCCGCCGAGCCCGCCGCGGCGCCAACCAGCGCGCCCGTGTCGCTCGCCGCAGCCGCCTGACAGGACTCGACGTTGCGCCCGCGCCCACATTGGGCAAGGCTGCGGGCATATGGCAACGGACGCACCACGCGGCGGCATCGACCTCGGCGGGACGAAGATCCAGGCGATCGTCGCCAACGCCAAACACCAAGTGCTGGGACAAGCACGACGGCCAACGCCCACTGAGGGCGGGCCGGCGGACGTGATCGCCGCCATGGCCGAGGCGCTCCAGGAGGCGGCCGAAGCGGCGAACGTGGCGCCCGACACGCTGAGCGGGATCGGCGTCGGCGCGCCTGGCGCGATCGACGACGAGGCCGGAACGCTGGCCCGCGCCGGCAACCTCCCCGGCTGGCGTGACCCCTACCCGCTTGCCAAGGAGCTCGGCGCCCGCTTCGGCGGTGTCACCGTCCGGCTCGGCAACGACGTCCAGGTCGCCACCGACGCGGAGTTCACGCTCGGCGCGGCCCGCGAGTTCTCGTCGCTGCTCGGCGTCTTCTGGGGCACGGGCGTCGGCGGCGGGATCGTCCTGGACGGCAAGCCGTGGCTCGGCCGCGGCGCGGCGGGCGAGATCGGCCACATCCCCGTACGCCACCACGGCCTGCAGTGCCCCTGCGGGCGGATGGGCTGCATGGAGGCCTACGCCGGTCGCCGCGCGATGGAGGCCCGGGCGCGCAAAGCGCACAAGGACGGCGAGAAGACCGACCTCTTCAAGATCATGGAGGAGAAGGGCCGCGACCGGCTGACGAGCGGCATCTGGGCGCGCGCGATCGAGCGCGGCGACGAGCTGGCCGAGCAGTTGCTCAACGATGCGGTCGACGCGATCGGCACCGCGGTCGCCTCGGCCTGCAACATCCTGGACCCCGACGCCATCATCATCGGCGGCGGCCTCGGCGTGCGCTTCGGCGAGCCCTATGCCCAGCGCATCTCCGACGCGATGATGCCCCACCTCTTCCACGACGACGACCCGCCGGTGGTGCGGGTCGCCGAGCTCGGCGACCTCGGTGGCGCGCTCGGCGCCGCGCTGCAGGTGCAGGACCGATGAGCGACATGGAGGCCTTGAAGCGCGCGGCGGCGGTGGCCGCGGCCGAAGAGGTCCGCGACGGCATGGTCCTCGGCCTCGGAACGGGCTCGACGGTCGCACACCTGTTGCCGGCGATCGCGGTCCGCGGTCTGCGCGATCTGCGCTGCGTGGCGACGTCGGTCGCGACGGCGGAGCAGGCCGCCTCGCTCGGGATCGTCGTCGAGCCGTTCGACGCCGTCGAGCGCCTGGATCTCGCGATCGACGGCGCCGACCAGATCGCCCCCGACGGCTGGATCGTCAAGGGCGGCGGCGGCGCGCACGTGCGCGAGAAGATCGTCGCCGCGGCGGCCGACCGCTTCGTGGTGATCGCCGACAAGACCAAGGTGGTGGACAAGCTCTCAGCGCCGATTCCGCTGGAGCTGTTGGAGTACGGGTTGCCCGCGACGCTGGCGCGACTGACGCCGTGCGACCTGCGCCCCGGCATGCCGCCGTCGCCCGACGGCAACCTGATCGCCGACTACGCCGGACCCGTCGACGACCCCGCCACGCTGGCGGCGCTGCTCTCGGCCATGCCCGGCGTCGTCGACCATGGCCTCTTTCCGCCCGCGCTGACCGCCGAGATCATCATCGCCACGACCGCCGGCATCGAGCGGCGCGCGCTGCGCTGAGACGAGCGCCGCGCTGGTAGCTTGACGCGATGTCAAACCGCCTGCGCGTCGTGGTCGTTGGAGCCGGCTTCGGCGGCATCGCCGCGGCGATCGAGCTCCAGCGCCAGGGCATCGCCGACGTCACGATCCTCGAGCGCGCCGGCGGACTCGGCGGCACCTGGCGCCACAACACCTATCCGGGCGCGGCCTGCGATGTGCCGAGCCACTTGTACTCCTACTCCTTCGCCCAGCGCACCGACTGGACGCGGCTCTGCTCGCCGCAGCCCGAGATCCTCGCTTATGCCGAAGAGGTCGCACGGCGCCATGGCGTCGACCGGCTCGTCGTCGGCGACACCGAGGTGACGGCCTGCCGCTGGGATACCACGACCGCGACGTGGACGGTGCAGACCGCCGGCAGCAGGAGCTACGAGGCCGACGCCATCGTCCTGGCCACCGGCCAGCTGCACCGGCCGGCACGCCCCGAGATCCCCGGCGCCGAGAGTTTCACCGGACGCCTGATGCACTCGGCCGAGTGGGATCCGGACCTCGACCTGCGCGACCAGCGCGTGGCGGTGATCGGCACCGGGGCGAGCGCTGTGCAGTTCGTTCCCGAAATCGCGCGCGTGGCGCGATCGCTGACCGTCTTTCAGCGCACGGGCAACTGGTTCCTGCCGCGGCGCAATCGGCCCTACCCGCGTGCGTGGCGCGCGGCCGTGGCGCACGTGCCGGGCCTGCAGCGCTGGCGCCGCGCCTTCGTCACGCACTACGGCGAAGCGCTGACCGCGATGATCCGCCACCCCAAGACGCTGGGCCGGATCGGCGCCGCGCGCTCGGCGCTGTTCATGCGCGCGCAGCTGCGCGACCCCGAGCTGCGGCGCAAGGCTTGGCCCGACTACGCCTTCGGCTGCAAGCGGGTCCTGTTCAGCTCGGCCTTCCTGCCGGCGCTGGCGCGCGACAACGTCGAGCTCGTCACCGACGCGATCACAAGCATCGGCCCGGACGGCCCGGTGACCGCGAACGGCCGGACCGTCGAGGTCGACACCATCATCTACGCGACCGGCTTTCGGACCAACGACTTCGTGGCCCCAATGGAGGTCACCGGCACGGACGGCCGCACGCTGCACGAGGCCTGGAGCGGCGGCGCGAGCGCGCACCTCGGGATCACGGTTCCTGGCTTCCCGTCCATGTTCCTCATGTACGGACCCAACACCAACACCTCGGGCGGATCGATCCTCGTCTACCTCGAGGCCCAGGCCGCCTACCTCGCGCAAGCCCTGGCGCTCGTGCGGTCGCGCGGTGGCGCGGCGCTCGACGTCCGGCCCGACGTCGCAGCGCGCTCCGACGGCGAGGTCCAGGGACGCTTCGCGGGTACCGCCTGGACGGCGTGCGACTCGTGGTACCGCGACGGCGGCGGCCGCATCGTCGCCAACTGGCCCGGCTACATGCGCGAGTACGTGCGCGCGACCGCCGCGCTGGATCCGAGCGAGTTCACGGTGGTTAGCGCGCCGGTGGCGGCTCAGCCGGCCGACAGCTTGAGCGGGTAGGGCGTGCTGACCGTGCGGTGCTCAGCGCGGTAGGTGCAACCCCAGCAGCCGCGGCAGCGCCGCCACCGCCGCGGTGAGCGGGTCGGCGCGCCGGCCCGCCGCGGCGGCCTCGTCGCGGCGCGCCAGCGCCGCCCGGATCGCCGAGCCGCCCGCGAAGCGCGCGGGCTCCGGCGGGAAGCGCGCCGGCGGTAGGCCGCCGACGATCGGCAGCGCCGTCAACTCGGACGACACACCGCGTGCGAGGTCCGCGAGCACCTGCCCGCCCAGGTGCGACGGCCCGACGCCGTTGCCGGTGAAGCCGAAGCCGTAGTGCAAGGACTTGAAGCTTCCGAACCACGGCAGGTGCACCGGCGAGACGTCGATCGGCCCGCCCCACGCGTGCGTGAGCTGCACGCCGCGCAGCGCCGGGAGCAGCGCGACGAGGTCGCGCGCGGTCGCGTCCTGAACGCCGGGATCGACGTCGAGCACCGCGCGCCGCCGCGCCCCGTAGCCCATCCGGCCCCCGCCCCAGCCGAAGACGACGCGCCCGTCGCGGGTCGTGCGGAAGTAGTGCAACAACGTGCGGCAGTCGCCGATCCCCTCGCCGCCGGTCCAGCCCAAGGCCTCCAACACCTCCGGGACCGGCTCGGTCGCCACGACGTGCGACGAGGCGACGCTCAGCGCGCGGCGCAGCGGTGCGACGCCCGCGCTCGCGCTGTTGATGGCCAACACGCCGGCGCCGGCGCGCACCACGCCGCCGGCCACGACCCGCGCGACGACGCCACCGGCGCCGTCCTCCACACCGCTGACCCGCGAGTGCTCATGCACCCGCACCCCCACCTCCAGCAGCCGCGCCCGCACTCCGAGCGCCAGCCGCGCCGGGTGCACCGTCGCCGCCGTCGGCCACAGCACGCCCCCGAGGAACCCCGGCGCGTCGCAGACCGCCCGCGCGCCCGCGGCATCGACGACGACCGCCTCCTCCCCACAACCGACCGCGCGCACGGCCGCGACCGACGCGTCCCAGGCGCCCAGCTGCCCCGGCGCCGCGGCAACCTCGAGAAATGGCGCGCGGACGTAGTGCGCGTCGACGCCCTCGGCCTCACACCACGCGCCGATCGCGTCGACCGACGCCGCCGCCGCGTCCGCCACCGCCAGCGCGGCCGAGCGCCCGAACAGCGACTCCAACTCCCCCACGTACTCCCAGAGCCCGTTGACGAATCCACCGTTGCGCCCGCTCGGCCCGTGCCCGCAGACACCGGCCTCGAGGAGCACGACCTCGGCACCCAGCGCCTGCAGCTGCCACGCCGTCCACATCCCGAGGTACCCGCCGCCGATGACCACGACGTCTGCGCGCACGTCGGCGTCCAAGGCCGCGCTCGCCTCCACAGGCCCCGCATCGGCAAGCCAGAACCCCTCGGCGGAACGCTTCATCGGTCGGGACGCTAGCGTCCGCTCATGAGCGTCGCGGCGATCGTGCTGGACCTCGACGGCGTCGTCGTGGACACCGAGGAGGTTTGGGACCGCGAGCGCCGTGCGTACGTGGACGCCCATGGCGGGACGTGGACCGAGAAGGCCACGCGCAAGATGCAGGGCATGAGCTCCGCTGAGTGGGCGGCGTACCTGCGCGACAAGCTCGGCGCGAGCGGTGAGGTCGAGGAGATCTCGGCGGCGGTCGCGGCCGGTGTGGTGAGCGAGATCGAGCGTGAGCTGCCGCTGCTACCGGGCGCGATCCGCGCGATCAACGCGCTGGCCAACGCGTTCCCGCTGGCGCTCGCGTCGTCGGCCAACCGTGAGGTGATCGAGGCGGTCTTGGAAGGGGCCGGCGTCACCGAGCGCTTCGGTGCGATCGTCTCCTCAGAAGAGGTGGCGCACGGCAAGCCGGCGCCCGACGTCTACCTCGAGGCCGCGCGGCGGCTCGGGATCGGTCCGACGCAGTGCGCGGCGGTCGAGGACTCCTCGAACGGGCTGCGCTCGGCGCACGCGGCGGGCATGGTCGTCATCGCGACGCCCAACCACGCGTTCCCGCCGGCCCCCGACGCGCTGGCGCTCGCCACGGTCGTGGTCGACGGGATCAAGGACGTCACACCGGAATTGGTGACGTCCCTGCAGACCCCGTGAGGGTCATTTCATTCGGTAGACAATCCGCCCGCGGGTGAGGTCGTACGGCGAGACCTCGACGCGCACGCGGTCACCGGGCAACACGCGGATGCGGTTACGGCGCATCTTGCCGGCCAGGTGGGCCAGCACCTCATGGTCATCCATGTCCAGCTGGATGCGGAACAGCAGGTTGGGCAGCGACTCAACGACTTCGCCCTCGAGAGCAACCTTGTCTTCTACGGCCATGCGGCCTCCTTCAAGCGTTCGGGTTCGGTGTGCGCGAGAGAGCGACGAAGCGTGCGAGCACGCACCCGGACCATCGCGCGAAGAGGGGCGGGACCCACGCCTGCGCACGGGTGCCCAGACTCATTGTACCCGCATGCGCGCGCGATCCCACCAACCTCTGACCAGGCAGCCTCAGACGGCCGCAGGCGCCAACCGCGCGGCCAGCAGCTGCGCCAACCGCGCGCGATGCGTCCCGGAGCCACCGAGCAGCGCCGCGTCGACCTGCGCGCGCTTGTAGAGCCAGTGCACGTCGGCCTCCCACGTGAAGCCGATGCCGCCGTGGCACTGGATCGCCGCGGCGGTCACGTCGCGGCCACCGTCTGAGGCTGCCGCCTTGGCCAGCGAGGACGCTTCCGGCAGACGCTCCGGCTCCGCATCGGCCGCCCAGGCTGCGAAGTAGGTCGCCGACCGCGCGCCCTCGGTGTCCTTGAGCATCTGCGCGCACTTGTGCGAGACGGCCTGGTAGGCGCCGACCGGCGTGTCGAATTGCTTGCGGTCCTTGACGTAGGCCAGCGTCATCTCCAGCGCACGCTGCGAGACGCCGACCAGCTCGGCCGCGACGACGACCGTCGCGCGGTCGATGCCGGCAGCGCTGTCGCCGCCCAGCGGCTCGCCCTGGGTGGGTGGGGCGTATACCCTCGCGGCGCGGCGCGTCGGGTCGATCGAGTCCACCGGCGCCACATCGGCCTCGGCGCGCGGGAGGATCCGCGCGACCCCGTCGTCGCCGATCAGCACGATGACCGCCGCCGCGTCCGCGTCCCCCACAAGCCCACCGGCGGAACCGAGCGCGCCGGTGATCTCCCCCGACGCCAGCCCCGGCAGCCACGCCGCCTGCTGCTCGGCCGAGCCCGCGGCGCTGATCGCCTCGGCGGCCGTGACGCTCGACAGGAACGGCGAGGCGGCCAGCGCGTAGCCCAGCTCCTCGCTCAGGATCGCCAGCTCGACGGCGCCCAGACCCTGCCCGCCGTGCTCCTCGGCGATCGCGATCCCCGGCCAACCGAGCCCGACGAGCTCCTGCCAGAGGCTGTCGTCATAGGCCTTGCCTTCGGCAGCCTCACGGACCTTGGCGAACGTCGAGCGCGAGCCGAGCAGATCGCGCGCCGTGCGCTTGATCTCATGCTGGTCCTCGGTGAAGTCGAAGTTCATGCCGCCGCTCCCTTCAGGCGCGGGAGGCCCAGAACGCGCTCCGCGACGATGTTCTTGAGGATCTCGGTCGTGCCGCCCTCGATCGTGTTGCCGCGCGAGCGCAGCAGCTCGTAGGCCCAGCGGTTGCCCGTCGTCAGCGCGTCGGCGCCGAGGAGGTCGGCCGCGAACTGCGCCAGCTCCTGGTTGGTCTCCGACCACATCCACTTGGTCAGCGAACCCTCCGGCCCGGGCGTGCCGTACTTCTCGATCGTGGTCAAGCCGCGGTAGGCGGTCAGGCGCAGGATCTCGGCCTTCATGTGCAAGTACCCCAACTTGTCAGCGACGACCGGATCGTCGAGGAGATCGCGCTCGGCGGCCTCCTCGATCAGCTCGTCGAGCAGCTGACGCATCCGCACCTGGAGGAAGAACGCGAGGCCGGAGCGCTCGTTCATCAGCGTCGTCAGCGCGACGCGCCAGCCGTTGCCGACGCCGCCGAGCACGTTCTCGTCCGGGATCCGCGCGTTCTCGATGAAGAGCTCGTTGAACTCCGGCTCCCCCGTGATCTGGACCAGCGGGCGGATCTGCACGCCCTCCTGCTCCATGTCCATCAGGAAGTAGGTCAACCCCTTGTGCTTCGGCGCGTCGAAGTCGGTGCGCGCGACCAACATGCACCACTTGGAGTACTGCGCGCCGGAGGTCCAGACCTTCTGGCCGGTGACAACCCACTCGTCGCCGTCCTTAACGGCCTTGGTCTTCAGCGACGCGAGGTCGGAGCCGGCATCGGGCTCGCTGAAGCCCTGACACCAGATCTCGTCGCCGGTGAGGATCGGCGAGAGGTAGCGATCCTTCTGCTCGTCGGTGCCGAAGGTCATGATCGTCGGTCCGGCCAGCAGGATGCCCAGGACGTTGGCCATCAACGGCCGGCGGGCGCGGCCAAGCTCTTCGAAGAAGATCGCCGACTCGGTCATCGTCGCGCCGCGACCGCCGTACTCGACCGGCCAATGCACGGCCGCGTAGCGGTCCTCGGCCAGCAGGCGCTGCCAGTCGCGGCGCCACGCGTAGCTCGCGTCCTCGCCGACCGGCTCGGCGCCGGGGTCGTTGCGCGCAAACCAGGCGCGCAACTCATCGCGAAACGCGGCCTCAGACGCGGAGAAGGTCAGGTCCATTCCCGCACCGTACGGCGCGGCAGAGAGATTCGCCAGCGCGAGGCGGGTAGGAGAGACTCGGCTCATGTCCGCGACCGTCGCCCCAACCGAGAACCGCCCGCGCATCGCCGTCGTCATGGGCGGCCTGATGCTGGTGATGCTGCTCGCGTCGCTGGACCAGACGATCGTCTCGACCGCGCTCCCGACGATCGTCGGCGACCTCGGCGGCTTGGAGCACCTGTCCTGGGTCGTGACGGCCTACCTGCTCGCGGTGACGGTCGTGACGCCCCTGTACGGCAAGCTCGGCGACCTCTACGGCCGCAAGGTCGTGTTGCAGGCCGCGCTCGTCCTGTTCCTCATCGGCAGCGCGCTCTGCGGGCTGGCGCAGGGCATGACCGAGCTGATCGCCTTCCGCGCGATCCAGGGCCTCGGCGGTGGCGGGCTGATGGTGAGCGCCCAGGCGGCGATCGGCGATGTCGTCGCGCCCAGCGAGCGCGGCAAGTACTCCGGGCTGTTCGGCGCGGTCTTCGGGGTCTCGAGCGTCGCGGGCCCGCTGCTCGGAGGGTTCTTGACCACCAACATCTCGTGGCGGTCGATCTTCTATGTCAACTTGCCGGTCGGCATCGCGGCGTTCTTCGTCCTCGCCAGGACGCTGCCGAGCGTCAAGGAGCGCCGCCAGCACCAGATCGACTACCTCGGCACGCTGCTGCTGGCGATCGGGCTGAGCGCGCTGATCCTCGCGACGACGCTCGGCGGCAACACCTATGACCGGGCCTCGCCCGAGATCGTCGCGATGGGCGTCGTGAGCGTCCTGGCGATCTTCGCGTTCACCCGCGTCGAGCGACGCGCCGCCGAGCCGATCCTGCCGATGTCGCTGTTCCGCAACCGCGTCTTCGTCGTGTGCAGCGCGGTCGGGCTGATCGTCGGCTTCGGCCTCTTCGGCGCGCTGACCTACCTTCCGCTCTTCCAGCAGGTCGTCCGTGGGCTGAGCCCGACGGCCAGCGGCCTGCAGCTGCTGCCCGTCATGGGCGGGTTGTTGGTGTCCTCGATCATCTCGGGCCAGGTCATCACGCGCACCGGCCGCTACAAGGCGTTCCCGATCGCGGGCACGGCGGTCGCCGCACTGGGCATGTGGATGTTGTCGTCCTTGGACGAGTCGACCGGCAGTGGCGTCGCCGCGCTGCACATGCTCGTGCTCGGCTTGGGGCTCGGCATGGTCATGCAGGTGCTCGTCCTGGCGACGCAGAACGCGGTGTCCTACGAGCTGCTCGGCGTGGCGACCTCCGGCGCGACGCTCTTTCGCTCGATCGGCGGCTCGCTGGGCACCGCGATCCTCGGCGCGATCTTCTCCGGGCGTCTGACCGCGGAGCTCGCCGAGAAGCTGCCGCGCGGAGGCGCGGGCGGCGGGACCGAGGGCGGCATCAACCCGGCGCAGATCGAGCGGCTTCCGGGGCCGCTGCACGACGCCTACATCTCGTCCTTCACCGACGCGCTCAACGTGGTGTTCCTCGTCGCCACCGGCGTGATGGTCCTGGCCTTCGTGCTGGCCTGGTTCATCCGCGAGCAGCCGCTGCGCGCGACGGTCGAGACGTCGGCCGGACTGGGCGAGTCGCTCGGCGCGCCGGTCGACACCGACTCGCTGCGCGAGGTCACCCGTGGGCTCACGCGGCTCGTTGGCCGCGAGCGCACGCTGGAGTTCATCGCCAACGCCACGCGCCACGCGGGCGTCGAGCTGGACCCCGGTCCGGCGTGGCTGCTCCTGCACGCAGGGGCGCCGGACGCGCCCGACGATCTGCGCGAGATCCGTGACCGGCCGCACGTCGACGCCGCGCGCTTCGACGTGGCGCTCTCGACGCTGACCGCCGAGGGCGCAATCGGCGAAGACGGGCACGTCACCCCGGCCGGCCACGCGCTGCGCGATCAGCTCGTCGCGGCGCGCACCGACTGCCTGCGCGCGCTGATCGCCGAGTGGCAGCCCGACGAGCACCCCGAGCTCGACCCCCTGCTGCACCGTCTGGCCGAGGCGCTCGACCAGCCGACCGCCGTGGGTTGAGGTCCGCCAACCGTGGGGATACGGGGCGGTATGAAACGCCTTCTTGCTCTCCTCCTGGCGGTCGGCGGCCTCGCCGCGGCCGCCCCGGTCGCCGGCGCCGCCGATGCGACCGACACGGTCCCGGCGCCGCAGCCGATCCTCATCAAGCTCGGCGACACGCCGCTGGTCCAGCTCTCCGACGGTGGCGGCGGTCTGCCCTACCTCGGATCCACCACGTCCTACAACGCGGGCGCGCTCACCCAGGTCCTGACCCAGTACCACGACTCCGGCGTCTATGACGCAGAGCTGGCGCAGATCGACGCTGTCGCCGCCCGGTGGATCTCCGGTGAGCGCCACCAGCGCGCGATCGCGGGGCGCAAGCACGGCTCCAAGGCCCGGGCCCGCGCCCGCGCGGCACACCATGGTGGTGGCGATCGTCGCGGCGGCCAGAAGTGGTGGAACAAGAAGCAGGCGATCGTCTTCGACGTCGACGAGACCGTGTTGTCCAACTACTCCGCGATCGTCGCCGACGGCTTCGTCTACGGCCCCAAGTCGCAGGCCGAGGCCGTTGACGAGATCGGCGTCGCGATCAAGCCGTCGCTCGACCTGTACAAGTTGGCCCGCTCCAAGGGCATCACGGTGTTCTTCATCACCGGCCGGCCCGAGGCCCAGCGCGCGCCGACCGAGGACAACCTCAAGCGCGAGGGCTTCACCGACTACCAGCAGGCGATCCTCAAGCCCGCGGGCTTCACCGGCACGACCGTGGCCTACAAGTCGGGCGCACGCGCCGCGATCGAGCAGCAGGGCTACCACATCGTCGCCTCCGTGGGCGATCAGTACAGCGACCTGGCGGGCGGCCACGAGGACCGCGCGTTCAAGCTGCCCAACCCGTTCTATTACCTCCCGTAGGACGACCTTTGGCTGTCGGTGCCGGAGCGCAGCGCTCCGGCGCCGAGGCCAAAAAGCGCGGTGAGCATGGCGACCACGACGAAGGCCGCCGGCAGCGAAGCGACGTCGGCGATTGCACCGATCGCGCCCGGCGCCGCCAGGCCCGCACCATAGGCGACCGTCGCGACCGCGGCGATGCCCTGGCCGGCGTGCGGCACCGCGCGGCCACCGGCGGCGAAGGCGAGCGGGACCACGGTCGCGATCCCCAGGCCGATGAGCGCGAAGCCCGGGATGCCGAGCAGCGGCGTGCGTGCGACGACGACCAGCAGCGCGCCCGCCGTGGCGACGGCGGCCCCTGTGCGAACGGTGTGGATCGCCCCGAAGCGCGCGATCACGCGATCACCGGTCAGTCGCCCGGTCGCCATCGCCAGCGCGAAGCCCGTGTAGGCGGCGGCCGCGGTCGCGGCGCCCGTGCCCATGACGTCGCGCAGGTAGACGGCGCACCAGTCAGCGCTCGCGCCCTCGGCAAAGACCGCGCAGAAGCCGACGACGCCGATCAGCAGGACGGGGCGCGACGGCCAGGCCAGCCGTGGCGGATCGTGCACCGGAGGGGCGGCGGGCAGCTGCCGTGCGGCGAGCTGCCCTGCCACGACCAAGATGATGGCCATGGTCCCGAGATGGATCCGCGCGTCGAGATCGGCGTGAGCGGCCAGCACGCCGATCGCCGACCCCACGATCCCGCCGACGCTCCACGCGCCGTGCAGGCCGGACATGATCGGGCGGCCGAGGTGCTCCTCGATCGCCAGCCCTTGCGTGTTCATCGCAATGTCGGCCATCCCGGCCAGGGCGCCGTAAGCCAGCAGCGCGACGCAGAGCCAGCCGAAGGAGGGCGCGAGCGCGGGAAGCGCGAGGGACGCGGCGAACAGGGCGATGAGCACCCGCGTGACGGTTCGGCCGCTGTAACGGTGCACGAGCGCGCCGGTGGCTGGCATCGCCAGCAGCGCGCCCAGTGCCGGGACCAGCAGCGCCAGCCCGAGCGCGCCCGCGCTCAGCCCGAGCCGCTCGCGGATCCACGGGATCCGCGTGGCGAAGCTGCCGTTGACGGCGCCGTGGACGACGAAGACCGCCGCGACGGCGACGTGGCTTCGATCAGTTGTTGTTGCGCGCGCAATCATCGGCTACAGTTGCTATGGCAATTACCGCTTCCTACCCCGCTTGGACATGACCTCCCCTCTCGTCTACCAGGAGCGCCCGGCTGCCGCTGACGCGGCAGGCCTGCTCGTCCTGCACCACGGCCGCGGCGCCGACGAGCACGATCTGCTCGGCCTCGCCGATGTGCTGGACCCGGCGCGCCGGCTGCACGTCGTCACGCCCGGCGGCCCGCTGACGATCCCGGGCTGGCCGGGCAAGCACTGGTACACGGTCCCGCGCGTCGGCTTCCCCGATCCAGACACGTTCTTCGCGGCGCACGCCAAGCTCGCGGGGTTCCACGACGGCTTGTGGAAGCGCACCGGCCTGACGCCGGCCCAGACCGTCTTCGGCGGGTTCTCCATGGGGTCGGTCATGTCCTATGCCTTGGGCTTGGACCCAGCGCGGCCCGCACCCGCCGGCATCCTCGCGTTCTCGGGGTTCATCCCGACCGTCGACGGCTGGACGCCCGATGTCGCCGGCCGCGCCGCGACCGGCCTGCGCGCCTTCATCGCCCACGGTCGCAACGACCAAGTCATGGACATCGCCTTCGCCCGCCAAGCGCGCGACCTGCTCGCGACCGGCGGCGTGCCGGTCGAATACCACGAGTCCGACGCCGGCCATCACATCGATCCCCAGCACGTGCCGGCAGCCGTCACCTGGCTGGCGCAGACGCTGCCATGAGCGGCTGGACGCAGCAGGAGGCAGACGCCTGGATCGGGCTGCTGGAGACCCACAAGCAGCTGACCCGCGCGCTGGACGCCGAGCTCGACGCCGCACACGGGCTCGGCCTCAGCACGCTGGAGCTGCTCAGCCGCTTGGTGGCCGCGGGTGAGGCGTGGCCGCGGCTGTCGACGCTCGCGCGTGAGAGCGGGCTGAGCCTCTCGCGCGTGTCTCGTCACATGGACGCGCTGGAGCGTCGCGGGTTGGTGCAGCGGCGCCGGTGCGCCACGGACTCGCGCGCGGTCGAGGCGCACCTGACCGACGCGGGCGCCGCGCTGGTCGCCGACGCCGAGGCCGCGCATGCGGCGGCGGTCCGTGAGCGCTTCTTCGCCCAGCTCAGCGACGAGGAGGCCGCGACGCTCGCGCGAGTCTTCCGACGCTTTGCCCCGCGCGCTGCTGAGGCGTGCGCAGCGGTTCCGGCTGAGCGGTCCTCCTAGAGCTCAGCGGGAAACTGCGCGAGCGCCCACTCCGCGGTGAGCTCGTCGCGCGTGTACGGCCGGCCGGCGATCAACACGTACTCGCCGGTGCTCGCAACGGCGATGCACGCTAGCGCGCGCTCTGGCGCGCTGACGCTCGACGTCAGATCCGTGCAACGCTCATCATTGTTGCGCATCTCCGCTGCGCGGGGTATTAAGCTCACCTTGACCAAATCCTCAGTTTCTGCGCACGATCGGGCCCCGCCCCATCCGCCGCCTCGAGGAGCCCCCGCATGCCCGACTTCCTGTCCGACGCCGACATCGCCGCCAACGGCATCGAGGTGGCCGAGATCCAAGGCAACATCCTCGCCGGCTTCAACAAGGACCACGAGGCGCTGGTCTTCGTGCGCTTTGGCGACATCGGCGAGGCCAAGGCCTGGCTGGGTCATCTCGCCAACCGCGTCGCGACCTCGGCGGAGGTGATCGCCTTCAACCGTCTGTTCAAGGCCGTGCAGGGCCGCCGCAACGACCGTGATGACACCGACACGGTCCAGGCGACGTGGATCAACGTCGCGGTGACCAATTCCGGGCTGGTCGCCCTCGGCGAGGCCGATGACGGCATGGACCCGTCCTTCATCGCGGGGATGGCCAACCGCGCGCCCGACCTCGGCGACGACGGCGAGGCCGCGCCAGGCGGCTGGGTCGTCGGGCGCGCGCCCGACGAGGTCCACGCGGTCTTGATCATCGCGTCGGATCGCCGCGACGACTTGCACCGCGCGATCGCCCATGAACTCCAGCGCCTCGCCGGCCACGGCGTCTCGGTGGTCTTCGTGCAGGAGGGCCACACCCGCAGCGACGATCCCGGCCACGAGCACTTCGGCTACAAGGACGGCATCTCCCAGCCCGGCCTGCGCGGCGTCCACCAACCCAATCCCGCCGACCCCGAGCAGGGCGATCTCGGGTCCGATCTGCTGGAGCTCGGCGAGTTCGTGCTCGGCTACCAGACGCAACCCGGCGTCGCGGTTGCGCCGCCGCCAACCGACGGCTATCCCGCACCCGCACCACCGACCGAGGGCGCGCCCTCGACGTCCGGCCCGGGCTGGACCAAGAACGGGTCCTACTACGTCTTCCGGCGCCTGCGCCAGGATGTCCCATCGTTCCAGGAGGGGATCACGGCGGCGGCCGCCGCGATCGGGGTGAGCGACGACGCGATGGGCGCGATCGTCGTCGGGCGCTACAAGAGCGGCGCGCCGCTGGAGGTCACAGGCCGCGTGGCGACCGACCCGTTCGCACCGACCGGCGACGACATCAACCAGTTCGAGTACAAGGCCAGCGACGCCGACGGCCACGTCGTCCCGCACGCGTCGCACATCCGCAAGACCTACCCGCGCGACGCCGACACGCCCGGCGGCGGCGAGGACGACACACAGCGCCACCGCCTCCTGCGGCGCGGCATTCCGTACGGGCAGTCCTACCGGCACGGCTCGCCGATCGATGGTCCGAACGGCCGCGACGCGGCGTTCCCGCTCGACCGCGGATTGCTCTTTCAGTGCTACGGACGCTCGATCGTCGATCAGTTCGAGTTCGTCACGCGACTCTGGGTCAACAACCCTGCGTTCACCAACGCGGTCGACGGGGTCGACGGTGTCCTGAGCAGCGGAGCGATGGACGTGCCGGTCGGCCACTCGGTCACGCTGCAGCGCTTCGTGACGGCGACGGGCGGTGAGTACTTCTTCTCGCCGTCGGTGACGGGCCTGCGCCACCTGGCGGGGATCAACGCCTGATTTACTGGCGAGCATCGCGACCTCGTATGACGCCGTCATCGTCGGCGGCGGGCACAACGGCCTCGTCGCCGCCGCCTATCTCGCACGGGCCGGGCGCCGCGTGTTGTTGCTCGAGCGCCGCGATGAGCTGGGCGGTGCGGCGGTCTCGGAGGTGGCGTTCCCGGGCGTAGATGCGCGCCTGTCGCGCTACTCGTACCTGGTGAGCCTGCTGCCGCGGGCCATCATCGACGAGCTCGGGCTCGACGTGCGGCTGGTGCGGCGACGGGTGTCGTCCTACACGCCGGATCCACGCGTCGGTGGGAGGCGTGGGCTGCTGGTCGACGCAGGCGACGGCGCCGCGACGCGCGCGTCGTTTGCACGGGTGACGGGTGACTCGCGTGAGCTGGCGGCGTGGGAGGCGCTGTATGCGCGCACGGGGCGGGTGGCGCGGAAGGTCTTCCCCACGCTGGCCGAGCCCCTGCGCTCGCGCGCCGAGCTGCGTCGGCTGGTTGACGACGAGGAGGCCTGGCGCATGCTGTTCGAGGAGCCGCTGGGCGTGATGCTCGCGCGCGAGTTCGACGATGACTTGGTCGCGGGGGTCGTCCTCACCGATGCGCTGATCGGGACGTTTGCGGGCGCCGACGATGTGGATCTGCGACAGAACCGCTGCTTCCTGTACCACGTGATCGGCGGCGGGACGGGTGACTGGGATGTGCCGGTGGGCGGGATGGGCGCGGTGACGGACGCGCTGGCGCATGCCGCGCGCGCGGCTGGTGCGGAGTTGGTCACCGGTGCCGAGGTGGTGGCCATCGATGGGGATGCGACCGCCGTGGTCGTGCGTGATGCCGACGGCGCCGAGCGGACGATCGCCGCGGGACAGGTGTTGGTCAACGCGGCGCCGGTGGAGCTGGATCGGCTGCTGGGACGTGTGTCGGTCGGAGCGGCACCCGAGGGCGCGCAGTTGAAGGTCAACCTGTTGTTGTCGCGGTTGCCCCGGCTGCGTGATGCGTCGGTGGCGCCCGAGCAGGCCTTCGCAGGAACGTTCCACGTCAACGAGACGGCGACGCAGCTCCAGCGCGCCTACGAGGAGGCGGCCGCGGGTCGCATCCCGACGCTGCCGCCGTGCGAGACCTATTGCCACTCGCTGACCGACCCCACCATCTTGGGTGACGAGCTGCGCGCCGCGGGCGTGCAAACGTTGACGCTGTTCGGGCTGCACATGCCGGCGCGGCTGTTCGCGGGCGGAGACGGCACAGCCGCGCGCGATGCGGCGCTGGCGGCCACGTTGCGCTCGCTGGACAGCGTCCTGGATGAGCCGCTGGACGACGTGCTGCTGCGCGACCCCGACGGCGCGCCGTGCCTGGAGGTCCGCACGCCGCGCGACCTCGAAGATGAGCTGCGCATGCCCGGCGGCAACATCTTCCATCGCGATCTCGCATGGCCGTTTGCCGAGCGCGAGGACGAGGTCGGCACGTGGGGCGTGGAGACCGACGTGCCGCACGTGCTGCTCTGCGGCGCGGGCGCCCGCCGCGGCGGCGGCGTCTCCGGCATCCCGGGCCGCAATGCGGCGATGGCCGTGCTGGGCGGCGTTTAGCCGAGCAGCTCGGCGGCAAGCGCCGGATGCGCGTCCAGCAGGCGCGAGAGCGTGCGGGCCAGCTCGGCGTCGACGAAGACCCCGACGCGATTGCCGTCGCGCGTCGGCTCGTTCCACGTGCGCGCGAGCGCCAGGACGTCCGGATCGACCGTGGCCGCGGCCTCCGGCCCGATGACCTGGTCGCGCAGCGCGCTCCACGCGCCCTCAGAGATCCACAGCGGCTCCAGCAGTCCCATGCCGTAAGCGTAGGGAGACAGCGATACTGCCCGCATGCCCGAGCCCGCGTTCACCGGCTTCCCCCGCGCCACCTTCACCTGGTTCTCCGGGTTGGAGACCGACAACTCCAAGGCCTGGTTCACCGCCCATCGCGACACGTATGACAACTCCGTGCGCGGTCAACTGGATGCGTTGTTGGAGGAGTTGGCCGACGAGCTCGGCGGCCGCGTCAAGCTCTTTCGCCAGCACCGCGACACACGCTTCTCCCGCGACAAGTCTCCGTACAAGACCACCACCTACGGCGTGATCGCCGACCGGCCCGACGGCGAGGCATCGCTCTACGCGCAGCTGTCCTCGGGCGGGCTGTTCGCGGGCACCGGCTACTACCAGCTCGCCAGCGACCAGCTCACGCGCTTCCGCGAAGCAGTCGCTGATGACGACAGCGGTCCCGAGCTCGAGCGCATCCTCGACACCGTCCGCGCCGCCGGCCTCGAGACCTGGGGCGAGTCACTCAAGACCGCTCCTCGCGGCTTCCCCCGCGACCACCCACGCGTGACGCTCCTGCGTCACAAGCTCCTGATCGCCGGCCGCCGCCTCCAACCCCACGGCCGCTCCGGCCTCACCCGCGACGCCACACTGAACTTCACCCGCGACACCTGGGCCGCCTGCACGCCCATGACCACTTGGCTCGACCGCAACGTCAGCGTCAGCGCGTTGCCCCCGCCGCCCCGCCGCTGACGAGCCGCAGAGGGGAGAATGTAAGGATTTCAAAGGGGAGAAAGGAAACGGCGACCGAGAACTTGTAGCGTAGATGGCCGAGAATTTGTAGCGTAAACAGCCGAGAAACTGTAGCGTAGACCCTGTGCCACCGAGTCCCGGCTATCACCGTCGCATCGTCGATGGCGAGTTAGACGCCTACCTGGCGTCTGCGCCCAACGTCGCCGTCGCCATCGCTCTCGAAGGCGCTCGAGCGATTGGCAAGACCTCGTCGGCGGTCGAGCGCGCCGCCACCTCCTACGAGCTCGACGACGAGTCGCATCTCGCAATCGTCTCGGCCGACATCGACCTGGCGCTCTCGCAGCCCGCGCCAGTGCTCATCGACGAGTGGCAGCACCATCCCCCGGTCTGGGACCGCGTCCGTCGCGCGGTCGATCGCCACGACCCGCCGGGGCCGTTTCTCCTCACCGGCTCGGTCGCACCCAAGGGCACGGGCATGCACACCGGTGCCGGCCGCATCATCGCGTTGCGGATGCGACCGCTGACGCTCACGGAGCGTTGGCCGGGCAACGCGACCGTCAGCCTGCGGGAGCTGCTGGGCGGCGAGCGGCCGGCGGTCAAGGGCACCAGCCCGTTCGGGTTGACCGACTACGTGGAAGAGCTGTTCGCATCGGGCTTCCCTGGCTTGCGCAGCCTCCCTGCGAACCTGCGACAGGCGCAGCTGGACGGGTATCTGCAGCGGGTGATCGACCGAGACTTCCCGGAGCTCGGCCATCAGCCGCGCAATCCGGCAGCGCTGCGGCGGTGGATGACCGCGTACGCGGCAGCGACCGCCACGACGGCCAGTTGGGAGAAGGTGCGCGACGCGGCCACGGGCGGCGAGTCGGAGAAGCCCGCGCGAACGACGGTGATGCCCTACCGCGACGTGCTAGAGCGCCTGTACGTGCTCGACCCACTGCCGGGCTGGAAGCCGACGCGCAACCACATCGCCCGCCTGACCGAACCGTCCAAGCACCACCTTGCCGATCCGGCACTCGCGACGGCGCTGCTAGGGCTAACACCTCAGGGCCTGCTGGCCGGCGATGAGCCGGCCGGAGCCGCGCATCGCGACGGGAGCTTCCTCGGCTCGCTCTTCGAGTCGCTTGTCACCCAGTCGGTGCGCGTCTACGCCCAGGCAGCCGGCGCCTCGGTCGGCCATCTGCGCTCCTATGCCGGCGAGCGCGAGATCGACCTCATCGTCGAGCGCGGCGACGGCCGCGTCATCGCGATCGAGGTCAAACTGCGCTCCACCGCCAGCGACCACGACGTCACGCACCTTCGCTGGCTGCGTGAGCAGTTCGGCCCGGACCTGCTCGACGCCGTCGTCATCACCTCCGGCACCGAGGCCTACCGCCGCGCTGACGGCATCGCGGTCATTCCTGCGGCGCTGCTGGGGCCGTAATCTTGATCTTCCCGACGTCACGGTGGACTCGGCAAGGATCGATGCCACGAGGATGCGGGCGCCACCTTGCGCGCCCTGCGACTACGGCCGCTTCGACGCTCGTGCTGTTGCCTTCGTTGCCGAACGGCGACCGGCCTTGGACGCCGGAAGGCTTTCGGCGAGTTGCCGGAGCGATTTTGCGACATCGATCCACGCCTGGTCTCGGTTGGGCCACGTGGTGACCGGCCGAGCATCGCGCGGCACCGCCTGCAGGCGACCCAGCGGAGAACGCTCCCAGTCGGTCGGACGGATGATCACCGGAACGACGCGCTTGGTTCCGCGATCGTGACCCTCTAGGGCAGTATGCATCTCGCGCTCGTAGCAGTACTCGGAAGCGAGGAAATCCGGGCTGACGAGGCACAGGACGATCTGCGCATCCGCGAGTCGCTCGTCGATCTCCTCCGACCAATCGTCGCTCGCGACGATCCGCCGGTCGTACCAGGTCTCGATCACTCCTTGCTTCTTGAGACCCGCGAGATGCGTCGACAGGCGCTTCATGAGGCGTTCGTCCTGATGCGAGTATGAGACGAAGACCCGAACCGGGCCGCCGGCAGAAGGCGTCGTCAACTCGACTCCGACCCAAGTCGTCTGGATGCGATCCGGGAGAGCTTCCCTTCTTTCCTCGCCGCGCGTTCAGCCTGAAGCCGGATCGCGGCCGCGATCTCGGAGTCATTCCTCAACTCCTGGATCCACTGCTCGAGCCTCGGTCGAACGAACTCGGCGACGGATTCGCCGTCGAGCCACGCAGCCGCGGCAAGCACGTCGAAGTCTTCATTCCGAACGCGGATATTCAGCTGGCGATAGTCAGAGGCCATAGCAACGCAAGTCCGATATTTGCTAGCGGAAAATCCGCGAGCGAGTATTCGCTAGTGAATAGAGTATTGCCTTCACAGGAAATCGCAAGGGGGCTGCGACGTCAGGCGTGAACGAAGCGAACCCCGACTCCTCAACCGGGAGGAGCCGGGGTTCGACCTTCATGCAATAGGTGGCCGACCGAGGAATAGGAGCGAAAAGCCGAACCAGAAGAAGAACCGGCGTCCTGAGCCGTCCCGATGTCCGGCTGCCAGGCAGCAAACGCTGCAAGCAGGCTAGTTGGCTCAGCCTCGATGACCTCGTCGTCCGCGCCGACCTCGATCCGCTGCCAGACCCAGCGATTCAACGCACGCCGCTGGACGGGCGTCGCATAGCGGTAGAAGTAGTGCGGGTCGGACAAAAGGGCGATCGCCGCTTGCAGTTGCCCCTCGAACTCCTCGGCCGCACCTTCGGAGTGCTCCACGATGGCAGCCACAGCCGCGTGCTGTTCGCGGAGTTCGGCCTGCTCGTGCTCGAAGACCGTGTCTGAGATCAGGTCCTTGTAGTAGAGCTCAAGCAACTTCTGCTGCTTGGTTTCGACGTCGCGGATGCGACGCTTATGGCGAGCAATCTCCTTGTCGGCAACCTCGGCCCGCTCTTTGGAGTACTGCGCGAGGTCACGACGAATCGTCTCGATTGTCTCCGGTCGCAGTCGCACGGTCGCCCACAGGTCCTCGATCCGCTCCTCAACGACGTCCACCCGGGAGTGGGCTGCGGGGCACATCACGTTCGTGCGCCGCCGGCTGGCCCGATTGACGCACGAGAAGTACTCGTAGTGCTGACCGTTGCGCCCGCGATGGCGACCGAACAGCAAACGCCCCTTGCACAGCTCGCATACGACCGTGCCACGCAGATAGTGCTCGTGCTTGCTAGCTCGCTCGCCCTTGCGGTGGGCAGCCACATTGACTTGGACTTGCTGGAACGTCTCGGCGGTGACGAGAGCATCGTGGCGACCAACAACACGCTTCCCGAGATAGGGGACGATGCCCGTGTAGTACTCGTTCGTCAGCAAGCGATGTATGGACGACACGCCGAGCGCCTTTGCTGGTCGCTTAAGACTCGGCCTCGTCGTGAGCCCAAGTGCCGCCATGTGCGCGGTCAACGCAATCAAGGTCCACTCTCCGGTGGCATATAGCTCGAAAGCCATCGTCACCAACGGCGCACGCTCCTCGTCAAGTTCGACGGTGCGAATGTCCTGATGGCCGATCATCGTCCGGACCGGCACGTAGCCAACGGGCGGTGCATACGGCGTGCCGCCGTTAGCGTGCTTCTGAGTCAGACCCTTCTTGACCTCGTTCGCCAGGTTGTTGGAGTAGTACTCGGCGAACGTCGCCAGCATCCCGTGCATGAGCTGACCCGCTGGCGTAGCGTCGATGTTCTCCGTCGCAGAGATCAGCGCGGTGTTCATCGCCACAAGCCGCTGATACAGCTGCGCGTCATCGAGACGATTGCGGGCCAGCCGGTCGACCTTATGGACGATGAGCGCCTCCACCCTAAGCACCGATAGCTCGACCATCATCTGCTGGAGCACTGGCCGGTTGTCGCTACGCGCGGATTCGGCACGCTCCACATAGACCTTTGCGACGCGCAGACCTCGATCTTCTGCGATTCGCTGGCAGGCCTTCACCTGAGCCGGGATCGAGTAGCCGTCGTCATCACCGTCACGACCGAGCTGGCCGGTGCTGGAGACGCGGACATAGATCGCCGCTGAGCCTGCAAGACCTGATGTCCCGTCTCGCTCTTTTAGTTGTTGTTCTTCGTTCATATTCCTCCTTTCGGTTAACCATTCTCTCGTTAAAGTCATTGTTAATCAACTTGATATTTGTCGAGCAGACCGACCCAGCGAGTTGCTGAGTCGGTCTGCTGCTAGGCCATCAGGTGAGGGTGTCAAGACCCTGCTGAATGCCTGCCTTGCGCTCGGTAGCGCTGGCCTTGAGCGCGTCGTATTCGGCCTTGGCCTCGTCGCTTCGGTGTTTTGCCGCTTCGACCTCGGCGTCGACCTGCTCGATGGCTCGCTCGAACACACGCCGTGCGTCAGACCGCGCGTCCTCCGGCGTGGTCTCCCGTCGCCGCGTCCGTGACGGTCGATCGGGATTTTGGTTCTTCGACCACGTGTAGAACAGGCCGCGAATCGAGTTGGTGGGCTGGCCGTACTCCTCGGCCAGCTTCTTGAACGCGTCGGCCTTTGAGGTGCCGGCGGCGATCATCTCCTCAACGCGCGTATAGACCGTCTCGGCCTTCGTCATGGATTCCTCCTTGCTGTGAGATGGCTGATCGGCCAGCAGAAAGACCGAAGCCCTTCCACCGGCCGCACAGCCATCCCGGCGCTCACGCAGCATCCTGTTCCAGCTCATATCCGGCTCGTGCTCGCGCGACCTGGGCGTATCGCGGAGCCAGCTCGATGCCGAGCCCGTCGCGTCTCAGAGCGCGTGCGGCTCTTAAAGTGCTTCCGCTGCCGACGAACGGATCGAGCACCAAGCCGGGCCGGGTCGCGGCCTCGCACCCACATGGCACCAGCGGCCTCGGCTGCGCCTGTCCATCAACTTGCTTTACCGGCTCGGTCGACCGACGCCACGGCTGGCCGCACTTGATGCACACATGCTCTGGGCAGGTGGCGAGGATCGGGCGACGGACGAGCGATTCGGGGAACGTCGCAAAGTGGCCGCCGGTGTTGCGGCCGGGTGGCAGCGACCAGACATCGGTCGGGTTTCTTCCGAGCGGGTGGCCGGTTCGGCCCTCGGCGCTCATCTTGGCAAGCCCGATGCGTGGTCCCGCTAGATCGCCGAGCACGGCGATTGGGGTCACGACTACGGCACCGGCCTGCTTGGGGCGCAGGCTGCTTTTGAGCGGTAGCCGGATCGGGTCCAAGTCATAGAAGTAGCGCCCCTGCTTGACGAGGTGGTAGACGAACTCGTAGCCGTTGGTCAGGCGGTCGGCGATCGGGCTGGGTAACGGCGTTGTCTTGGCCCAGATCGTGCGGTTCCTGATGATCCAGCCGTCGGCCTGGAGCGCGAGCACAAGCCGCTCGGGACCGAGCAGCAGCGACTTGGCGGCGGCCCCGTACTTCGGATGCTTGGAGTAAGAGTCCGACACGTTGAGCCAGAAGCTCCCGGTTGGCACGAGCACCCGGTGAGCCTCAGCCGCCACGCGCCGTAGTCCTTCGACCCATCCCTCGACGTGTGCTTCCTGGCCGAGCTCCTTGGGACCGGCGTCATAGCTTCTGAGCCGAAAGTACGGCGGAGAGGTCACCACGCAGTCCACCGACTCGGGCGCCAGTGTTGCTAGGACGGACGCGGCGTCGCCTTCGAGGACGACGTTACGCGGCGTCACGCGTGCGCCTCCGAGGTGAGCAGTGGCACCAGCGCCTCGTGTGTCGTCACCACATGAATCCGTTTCGTCTCACCGTCGAGACGGTCGATGGCACTACTGAGCACCCCAGCACGACGCACATCCGGCACCGCCCAGATCACGCGCGGATACACGCCCTCACGCCGCTGTTCCTCGCCCGAACGGTAGTGCTGGCGATAGCGCTTCAACTTGGCCGCGATCGTGCCAACCGCTTCCGTCGCCCTGTCGATCTCAACGAACCAGCGGTCCTCATCGACCCGCCCGGCGCCGAGCCGCAGGAACAGGTCGGGCTTGAGCACGACCGGCGCACCCATGAGGCCGAGGAACGGTCGCCAGCAGGTCGGCTCGGTCTGCACCTCGATGAGGTCAAGCGCCCCAGTCGCCTGGGCTTCGTGGAGTAATACCACCGCCTCGGAGATCGCCAGAGCATGGGCGACGTAGCGCTCACCGGGAACGCCGGCCCGCTTGCCATCGAACCCGATCCGCGACAGCAGTCGATGTCCGGCCGCACCGACCACGTAGACAAAACCTTCGCTACCGGCCCGCACCCCACCCCGACGACCATCCGTCCGATCCAGCACTCGCCAGGCAACCAATCGGGATAGGGCCCGACGAGCAGCCCGGGCCGCACTCTCGTCTTCAGGCCAGAACCGGCGCCGGAGCTGATTACCGCTAACCAGCCTGAGGCTCTGGACGAACAGCAGGACGTCACGGTCGAGATCGAGCAGGTCGCGGTCGATGCGGTCAAGACGCTGCCGGGAGATACGAGACATGGGCGAGGGAACGGCCGAGTCTTTCGCCATCCTTACCGGCGCAGAACCGGCCTCAGACCGGGCATTTCGTGGCGCTCCACTCGACGCGAGCGGACGAGCCAGCGGACTCACGACATCCTCCGTCGTCGCCCGATCGAGGACGCCTCGTCACTAGCGATATCGCCAGCTGGGCCCTCATCTTCGGTGACAGGCGCGGGAGCGCCATAGGCATCTGCCGAACGATCTCGAATGCTCTCGGCCATACCGGTCTCCTGCGGCCAAGGCAGCGAGCGTCCGGTGACCACCGCCACGTGACTGCCAGCGCCGACGCCAATCCGTGCGCCGACCTCGAACGGTCCAAGCGCCTGGACATCTCGCTCGCTCAAGCCCGGCATCTCACGCGCCAGCCGCTTGGCTTCATCCGCTCCTGCCCGGAAGGTGAGGAGCGTGGCTGCGTTCCCTAGGAGCGCCGCCCGGGTCCCTTCAGGAATCCGGGCCAGGCTCTGGACGCCGACGGTGACGCCTGCACCGAGTCCTCGGGAGCGTTCGAGCAAAGCTTCCAGGCCCACGGGAAGAGCCGCCACCGTCGTCAACTCGTCCAAGTAGATGAACAACGGATGACGCTCGTTGGCCGGGATCGCAGAGCGAGCCTCGATGGCGCTCCAAACCTCGTACATCAGGATGGCACCCAGCAGGCGCGCCGCCGGTTCGCCGATGCGCCCCGGGGCCAGTGAAACCAATAGCCACTTGCGAGCGGCCAGAAGCTGCCCCACGTCGACGGTCGCTTGCGGCGACGCCAGCACCGCCCGAATGGCCGGCCGTGAGACGAGCGCGGTGACCTTCGACATGGGGGACTGGACATGCTCGATTTGAGCAGCCGTGCTTAACGCATCAAAGGCCGCCCACTGCGACCGCACGTAGGGATCGCTGACGCGGGCAATTGCCTGCCGTCGGAATGAGGCGTCCCCAAACAATCGCCCCACATCGGCGAGCGTTGCATTCGGGACCTCAGCCAGGGTGCGTAACGCCAAACGGCCATATACCTCGGTGCGGATTCCCGTCGAACTCTTGAACAGCGCCGACAGTGCGCCGAGCAAGACATCGGACCGCAAGTCCGGGTCCCCGACACCCAGCACATCGAGCGCCGGGCTCGGACGCGCGTCAGCCGGGTCGATAACCACGATCCGATCGGCGTCACGCGGGTCAACGCGTCGCAGCAGGTCCTCGATGAGGTCGTGCTTGGGATCGATCACGACACCGCCATGTCCCGCGCGAATGTCGCTGAGGATGCTGCGCCCGATCAGCGAGCTCTTGCCCGATCCGGTGGGACCGACCACCGCCATGTGGTGGCGTGCGGCTTCGGGACTGAGCGCAACGGGTCGCTCGCCTCGGTTGTCGCGTCCGATGAAGATGACGCGGCCAGTTCGGGGAACGCCGGCCGGAACCGGACGTTCACGTACGCCACCGAGTTCAAGGCCAGGTACTAGCTCATCACCGAGCGGCCACCCCAGGATCGGAAGCAACTCGCCGAGACTGAGCCAACCGCTCGATCGCG
Organism: Baekduia sp.; assembly: GCF_035996765.1. Classification (NCBI taxonomy): domain Bacteria; kingdom Bacillati; phylum Actinomycetota; class Thermoleophilia; order Solirubrobacterales; family Baekduiaceae; genus Baekduia; species Baekduia sp. The sequence goes on along the minus strand of NZ_DASYJG010000066.1, from coordinate 19,054 downwards.
TTACCCGCGGCAGGCCGCTGAGACTGCGGCCGCGCGCATCACTGGTCGCCTTTACGACGCCGACTCGGTTCTCTCGGGCGTGAACAGCACTCACAACGCCATGAGCCAGTTGTCGGGCACGAGTCCGGCTCGCCGCATGGACGAGCAGAAGTCCAGAGACTTGGAAGCCCGTGCTGGACACCTTGCGCTGCCAGAGCCGTACGGCAGCTTTGTCCTCCTGGCTATCGTTTCCGTCGGCCGGACTCCAGGTTCGCGGTCGCGACGGCATGACGGCCCAACGAAGCACCATCTCCTCACCGCTACGTAGCTGGGTGAATCCGGCGAGCACGGAACGTGAGCCGTGCTCGATCTCCCCCTCATGCAAGACCAGCGGCGTCGGTACGAACAGCTTGATCGCGTACCGAGACAACCCACTCGGGGCATCGTCCGTCTCAAGCCGGATGCCCGGAAGGGCTGCGGCCAGGCCACCCGCAACCACCTCACGCAGATCATCGGATATGAGCAGAGCGTGCGAGATGCGGCGCTCCCGTCCCCGCACCTCGAAGACCATCTCCTGTCGCCAACCCAGACCGGACAGACCGCGCAGCGCCGCCATCGCCCCACTGGACTCCGTACCGAGAGGGAAGCGAACACCGAGACGTACGCGACCGGCGCGCATCTCGGCCGCTCGCCGGGTTTCGTAGGCAGCCACAGCCGCCACCAGACCCGCCCCACCGCAGACGGCGAGTGCCGCCGGGACAAGCTCGGCGCTCATGAGGACGCCGCCTTTCGCCCCTGCCGCTCGTCCCGTTCCTGCTGCTCGCGTCGGCGCTTCTCCTCCACCTGGCGCTTCGCCATCGTCCAGAAAATGAACGAGACGGTCGAAGCGTCCAGTTCCTTCCTGGGCACTCCCTTCACCCTGATTCGTCGTGCCATATGTTCAAACACCTCCTTTCTCGTTAATCGTCTCTAGTCCACTGCGCCGCCTGCGCTTGTTGATGTACTTATTGTCAGCTGCGCGAGGGTGTTCGGTCTTTGTTCGCCCGAGCGAAAATGCGGCCAGGAATAAGCGGCTTCGCTGGGACTTCGTACAGCGGCCAGCTACCAGCGATCCGTCCACGCCCAAATCACCCGCAGCGCGCCGATCACGACCGCCGCTACGAGCACCAGCGGCACCAGACGCGAAAGAAGGCAGACGAGCGTCGGCCCGAAAACGAGGAGGGCGACGAGCAACCACACGATGCTGGTGGTGTTCATCGCTCCTCCCACGCCTCCCCATCGATGTAGTCGGTATCTCGGGCTGCGAAGCGACCAGGGCCAGGACGCCGGCCGTCTGCGTATCGCTGCTCAGCAACGATGCGTCCCATCTCATGGGCGGCCGACAAGGCGATGCCATTGATCTGGTCACGGGCGGCTTGGCGCTGGTACTCGTGTTGGAACGTGAGCCGCCGTAGCTGATGCCGCCAGTACCAGCGCTCATACAGCCGACGTCGAATACCCATACCTACTGCCCGGCCTGTCGCACGACGTCGGCGATGGCGAAGGTCGCGGTGTCGGTGATAAGGCGCACGCGAGCTTCGAGCAACGGGTTGGCGCTGCCACAAACGAGGCCGAACTCCGTGGCGCTGAGAAAGCCGACCGCCGCCTGCCCCTGACTTGCCGCATCCGCGACACGCTGAATCTGAAGCGCATCGGCACGGCGGTCGACCATCGCTCGCATTTCCTGCCGTTCGAGTTGGCGACCGACCTGCTTCTGAACGCGCCGCGACGGGAGTTGCCCTCCCGCGCGGATAGGCAGATTGCTCATGTAGCCGGGCCTCCCCGGTGGTCCTCGACCAGAGCCGCAACCCGAGCGGGAGCAAGTCCGTTGTCGGTGGCTACTGCCGCGATTGCTGCCGAGTCGCTCAGACCGAGCCGAACGAAGCGGGTTACTTGGGCCTCAAGAACAGCTGCGATTTCTCGCGGAGTGAGGGGTGGGTCGTGCATGAGTGCCTCCTGTGTTGGGCTAGACCGGACAACCCGGCTGCCAGGAGTGCGAAGATTTCCGTGCCTCAGTCGCGGACCTCAAGGTTCCTCGCGAGGAACCCACTTGCTATGCCAGCGCCCGATCTACCTCTCTCGACAGACGCGTTGGGCGTGTTCGAGCGCACGCTCGCGCGCCTACATGAAATAGCGCTCAAGCCCGCCCCAATCATTCGCGATGGGATCGCTGAGGCGTTGCAGGAGTTTTCAGAGCTTCCAGTATTCGTGCTAAGTGGCCGCGAGTCGGAGTCGCTTGCCGACGAGTTGCTCTCACTCGTGGATGCGCGTCCTGAATCGGCGCGGAAGGCTCTTCGACTCACTTTTGCGCTAGACCGGCCCAGGCTGAGCCTGACGAGGCGACGTAAGCTCTGGTGGCCTAAGGGCGGTGGCACGATAGTTCGGCTGGCCGAGATCGAGCATGTCTCCGGATTGCTGTTCGCGCTACTTGCCGCCAGCAGCACAACGCCGTCCGACGAGATGGGCGTACTTAGCGGCTTTGCGCTTCGCTGGGTAGAGCTGCGTCTCAAGATGGATCATCGAGGCGTCGTCCCAGAGATCACCATTTACGCGGATTGCGTGCGAGACACTGATCGTGTTCTCGCCCTACCCCTCCCAGAGGAGTTTGCAGGGCTTGCTGACTGTACTGTCACTATTCGCGATAATTCACCGCGAGGTGCAGAGGAACCCTTTGGCCCTCAGGCCGAGCGTGAGGGAGCCGATGTGGTCGGGTCGTTCTTGACAAACCAATCGTCACCGGCACACGGCGTTCAGTGTGTCCTAGGTCTGACCCGTTCCTATACCGCTGGAATGAAGGTCCGACTCGTTTTGTCGACCGACCGCAACTACACGCCCCTCGTCCGTGAGGAGGTGCGACGGCTGTGGTGGCGCGGCAGAGGGACGGAGTTAATAGTCAACCTCATCGTGACCACACCACCCGGGACACTGTTCACGTGGGCAACTGGATGGGTCCGGCCCAACGACGCAGGCGCCGGAGCTGCTGCTAGGGACATGGTCGAGGTCCAGCGACTTTCCAAGGATGCAGACGGCAACCCCTGCAATTGGCTGGGGTACGCGTGGCCCATGACCCCTGTGCCGTACGGATATACCTGCGAGCTGGAATGGGAGTATCTCGCAGACAAGCAGCGAAAGAACCGTTGACTTAGGTGGTCAGTTGTGGTATAACTTATGTTGCTAGCTGGCGTTGTTGCTCTCGCCCGGATGCTGAGTGATCTCGGCATCCGGGCCAAGGACAACAACGAAAGGACCCAATGCCCGCCGTCAACAAGGTCGTCGACACGACGTACTGGATTTGGGACGGACCAAGCAATCGCGGTCCGGGTAGCGAGCCAGTCATTCTGGTCGCACGCTCGTGGCGCGTCGGTGACATACACGGGCACGCTGTGCTGTGCGCCTACCTTCCTGTGGGCGAGTCCTCGCCCACAGATTTGACCGCCCAGACGATGCTCATGCCCGAGCCCGAGGATTTCGCCGAGGCAATCGGTAGCGGTCGCGCGAGACTCATCGGACGGGAATCCGCCGATCATAGATAGTGACTTCTTGGGTTCGCCACGATCTCGCCGGGCACCCCAGGCCCAGCAGGTCACCGACGAGCAACAAGCTCGTCGGTGACCTGCACCAACGCAATCATCAACGTCGCCCTGTCACAGCTACGTTAACCGCTGAACTTCGGCGTGACCGTCGACCGACAGGGCAGCGAGTCTCCCGTACCGCTGGACGCGAGTTGCTCCGGCACCGTCCCGGCCGCCACGATCGTTTTTCCTACGCAGGCGATCACCCGCGGGCCACCAACCCGGATGTCGGGATCAGCGCCGTAGGTGAAGGAGTCCCCACCGAGCAACAGCGTCGGAATACGCAGCACGCTGTGCTGGCCGAGGGTGGCGGCGCTCGGCGACGGATCGTTGGGCGAGATCGCATCCTCGAAGATCACCCACATCGTGAAGTCGTGCGGGGTGTTCGGCTCGACCTCGCCAAGGTCGACCACCTGACTGAGACCGCCGTCGCCGCACTCGGGCCCCTCGGAGTAGTTCATCAGGAACTCTGTGGCGTAGGCCGGATAGCCAGCATCCCGATTGAAGTCCGACAACTCGACGTGCGCGGCCAGGCTGGAGGTGACGGTAGTTCGCAGGTCCAGCCGAGCAACCATCGCACGGCCGCCAGCTGCACCCGAGCAACTCGCCAGCGCTTCCTGATCTGCGTCTGAGCCGCCGAGGGTAGTGGCCCTGTCGAAGTGGCCAAGAACCTGCGCGCGGTCTCCACCTTGGCCCTTGACCGTGATCACGAAGTCGGGACTTGCGAAGCTAACCCCGCTGGAGCTCGGCGAGGCTGAGTCCTGACTCGGATCGGGCGTCGAGTCCTCGCTGGCCGTGGGGTTCTTCTGCAAGCCAGCTGCCACACACCGCGGGTCGATGGGGCCGTGACTGCAAATCTCCTTAGCGAGCGCACCGCACGCCGGCCCCTCCCCTGGCCGCGCTTCGGTGATGCACGGTCCCTTCTCGGCCTGCGCCTTTGAGTCTGTCGACCCACAGGCCACGAGACCGAGCGCCGCCACCACAAGAGCCGCGGCCACGATCGTTCGCCACAGCTGTCGCTGCGTAGCGCCCACAGGGCGCCACTCCTTCATACGCATTCGAGTTCCTCGCTCGCTCCGATAGGGCTCAGGCGACGAGGCATTGAGACCACTCGCCGATCCAAAGCATCGGATATATCCGATGGACGGATTCGAGTCAAATCGCCAGCGTGCCGAACAGTGGCCGCCCAGACCCCATCCCCGCGCTCGCTCGGTGCTGCGGTACGGGCTAGGCGCCAGGCCAAAGACATGACGCTCGAAGCCCTCGCCGACGCCGCCGGCATGAACGTCACCTACGTCTCAGACATCGAGCGTGGTCGCGGCAATCCCAGCATCGGGAAGCTCGGCGACCTCGCCGCCGTCTTCGAGATGCGCGTCTCGGCCTTGATCGCCGAGGCCGAAGACCGCCCCGAGCAGTAGACACTCCCCGCCGGGCTCGGGTCCGGGCACTTTGACCAACACCGGCCAGCGGCGGCACCTTGCCGGGCCATGTCTTTTCGACCCCCGCCCGGCCCATGAACACCCACCGCTGGTGCGACGGCTGCCACGACGAGATGTCGCTCGATCAGCCGGTGGCAACCCTCGAGGTAGCCGGCCCCGATGACCCTGACCAAGCCAGACCCCTGGGGCACTACTGCCCACGGTGCTGGCGCAGGCTCTCGGCCGCCATCGAAGCCATCGAAGAACTGCTCGACCGACACGACGACGCCCATCTTCAATAGGCCCGTCGACCCATGCACATCACCCGAGAAGAACGCGACGCACTCTGGGACCTGCTCGTCAGCGACCTCATGAGCATCGGCGACCTCGCACTCGTCCTCTCCCGCGGCGACGAAGACGCCGCCCAACGCCTACACCAACGCCACACCCAAGACGTCCGCCTGCTTGACCACATCGGCTGGCAACGAACCCACCACGGCCAGACCTTCGACCTCCCCGTCGAACGCGACGACGAACTCGCCCACACAATCCAACGCCTCGCAACGTCTGCGGCCTCAGCACTCGCCGATGCACTCAGAGGCATCGACTTCGACTCGCTACAACGACTCGCCGCCGTATGCCGCACCGGAGCACGAGCCACGCCACGCGCCTGAGTTAGCAACGCGCGGGTCAACTCATTTGCACCCGTACCGGCGACCCGTCCCGTAACCCTGCGCCTCGATAGCTCCTGTCCTTGCAAGCTTGGACAGAAGCCGAGACCACCGACGTGCCCCGACGTCAATGGCAAGCGCTTCCGCGATCTCAGCCCGCGACGCCAGCCTTCCATAATCGTGTAGGAAGGCCAGCACCGCTGCTGCGTCAATCGGGGGCCGCTCGGACTGGCGCGAGACCCGCTCAGGCGGACTTGCGGGCGATGCCTGAATCCTGCTCACGAGGCGGCCGATCCGATCCATTTCTGCTCCCGACAGGGCCGCCAAGAGGGTCTGAACCCGGGCACAAAGAAACCCGGCCTCCACTTTGGAGACCGGGTTTCGTCCTTCTTGAAATTGGTGGAGACGGTGGGAATTGAACCCACGTCCGCAATCGCGTACGAACGGCTTCTACGAGCGTAGTCGGCACTCTGATCTCGTCTCCCACTCGCCTTGCCGACGGGGTTGTGGGGGACCAGCCTCCTGAAGATGTCCCCGGATTGACAGAGGCGGATCGCCCCGGGTAAGCCGACATGTTGATTCCGGACACCTAGCGGCCGGCAGGCCAGGACCGAAACCTCACCTACCTAGTCAGAGACTAAGCAGCGAGGGCGTACTCGTGAGAGTCCGCACATATGGTTTTCCCGGTGTTTTACGAGGCCTCCGGGACCTCGGCTCGCGACCATCCGTACGGAACCGACCACGTCGAAGCCTGTCGTCCCCGTGTGGATGTGTCGCTCACGAGTGTAGCCGCACACCCAAGACGCGGACACGCTTGCGCGTCGCCGGGTGGGTGCGGTCGGGGCGATCGGTCATCTCGAGCTTCGCGCAGACGCGCAGCGAGCGCTCGTTCTCCGGGTCGACGATCGCCAGGATCTCCTCGATCGCGTGCTCCTCGAAGCCGAAGGCTAGAGCGGCGCCCGCAGCTTCGGTCGCGTAGCCCCGCCCCCACGCGCCGCGGGCCAGCCGCCAGCCGACCTCGACCGCCGGCAGCACCGACGGCAGGAACATCGGCACCGTCAGGCCGCAGAAGCCGAGCAGCCGCTCCTCGACGTCGTCGCGCGCGCTCAGCGCCCAGAGCCCGAAGCCGCGCGTCTCCCACTCGCGCTCGAAGCGCACGATCAGGTCGTCGCTCAACCCGCGACCGAGGACTGCGCCGGTCCCGATGAAGCGCATCACCTCGGGATCGGCGTTGATCGCCGCGAAGGGCTCACGATCCTCCACCCGCCAACGGCGTAGAACCAGGCGATCGGTGAAGCGCGACGTCACGGCAAAAGGAGACGCAGGACCGGTCCGTGTCCGAGGACCTGCTCGCTCTCGCGCCCCGAGAGGCGGCGGTGAACGGCGGGTGGCGCGGCCTCGCACCTCGCGGCCTCGCTCTTGCGCGGATCCGGTCCCGCGTCTTGTCAGCGAAGGTACGCCTCCCCGCTGGCGGAAGTCAACACCGCGGGCGCACAAGGTCCGCAACGTCGGCGCAATATCGTGGGCGCATGACCACGACCGCACCCGAGAACGTCGCCTGGGACCTCGAGCCGCTCGTCGACGGCGAGGGCGAAGCCGGCGCCGACCGCCTGCTCGCCGAGGCCGACCGCCGCGCCGGCGCCTTCGCCGCCGCCCACGCCGGCAAGGTCTCACAGCTCGACGGCCCCGGCCTCGCCGCCGCGGTGCAGGAGCTGGGCGACCTCTCCGAGCTCGTCGGCCGCGCCGGCTCCTACGCGATGCTGCGCTTCTCCGTCGACACCGCCGACCCCGCCAACGGCGCGCTGCTGCAGCGCGTCCAGGAGCGCGGCACGGCAATCGAGACCCAGCTGCTGTTCTTCGACCTCGAGTGGGCCGAGCTGAGCGACGAGCGCGCCGAAGAGCTGCTCGCCGCCGACGGCCTGGACCGGGCGCGCCACCACCTGCGCACCGCCCGCCGCTACCGCCCGCACCTCCTCACCGAGGCCGAGGAGAAGATCATGGCCGAGAAGTCGGTCAGCGGCAGCGATGCGTGGTCGCGGCTGTTCTCCGAGGTCACGAGCGCGATCAAGGTGGAGCTCGACGGCGAGGACGAGCCCGTGGCGCTGGACGTCGCGCTTTCGCGCCTGATGTCCCCGGACCGCGCGCTACGAGCCCACGTCGCCGAGCGCGTGAGCGCCGCGCTGGAGCCGACGCTGCGCATCCGCGGCTACATCTTCAACACGCTGATGGGCGACAAGGCCACCGACGATCGCCTGCGCGCCTACCCGTCGTGGATCTCGTCGCGCAACCTCGCCAACGAGGCCAGCGACGAGTCGGTCGGCGCGCTGGTGCAGGCCGTCCGCGAGGCCTATGAGATCCCGCGCCGCTGGTATCGCCTCAAGGCGCGCCTGCTCGGCGTCGACCGCCTCGCCGACTACGACCGCATGGCCTCGGTCGGCGTCGAGGAGGAGAAGTCCTATGGCTGGGAGGAGGCCAAGTCCATCGTCTTGGACTCCTTCGGCGACTTCTCCGACGTGCTCGCCGACGGCGCCCGCCGCTTCTTCGACGAGGAGTGGATCGACGCACCGGTCCGCCCCGCCAAGCGCGGCGGCGCGTTCTGCGCCTACACCGTCCCAAGTGTCCACCCCTATGTGATGCTCAACTACACCGCGCAGCGACGCGATGTGCTCACGCTCGCCCACGAGCTCGGCCATGGCCTGCACGCCTACCTCGCCCAGGAGCGCGGCGTCTTCGAGCAGCACACGCCGCTGACGCTGGCCGAGACCGCCTCGGTCTTCGGCGAGACGCTCGTCTTCGCGCGGCTGCTCGACGCCGCCGAGACCCCGGAGTCGCGGCTGGCGCTGCTGGCCGAGAACATCGAGGGCTCGATCGCCACCGTCTTCCGGCAGGTCGCGATGAACCAGTTCGAGGACCTCGTCCACACCGCGCGGCGCACGGAGGGCGAGCTGAGCGTCGACCGCATCAGCGAGCTGTGGAAGCAGTCCCAGGAGGAGTTGCTCGGCGACGCCGTCGAGGTCACCGACGGCTACAAGACGTGGTGGTCCTACGTCCCGCACTTCATCGGGAGCCCGGGCTACGTGTACGCCTACGCTTACGGCCAGCTGCTGGCGCTGAGCGTCTACGGCAAGTACCTCGCAGAAGGCGAGAGCTTCGTGCCCAAGTACCTCGAGTTGCTCAGCGCGGGCGGGTCGAAGTCGCCGGAGGAGCTGGCGGCGATCGCCGGCCTCGACCTCGCAGACCCCGGCTTCTGGCGCGCCGGCCTGGACCTCGTCAAGAACCAGCTCGAGCTGGCCGAGGCCGCGGCCGAAGAGGTTCTGGCTGGACGAGGGTGAGGCTCGACTCGACATCGGCGCCACCGTCAAGACGGACCGAGCTCGAAAACGACGCCGCCGATCTCGACCTACACTCAGAGGCGTGACCGACGATCGCTGGATCCCACCCAGCGCCCCTGCCTCCGATCCGCCGCTGAGCACCAACGCCCCCGCGTCACCGGAGGGTCTGGGCCCGGCTCAGGCGCCGCGCCGCGGGCTGCTCAGCCGGCTCGGGGGCGTCGGCGTCGCGATCGCCGCGTTCTTCGGCAAGATCAAGCTCGTCCTGATCGCGCTGACCAAGGTGAAGTTCCTGGTCACCGCGGGCTCGATGGCCGTCTCGATCGTCGCCTACGCGTCGATCTGGGGCTGGAAGTTCGGTGTCGGCTTCGTGCTGCTGTTGCTCGTGCACGAGTACGGCCATGTGATCCAACTGCGACGTGAAGGGGTCAAGGACGTCAGCGCGCCGCTGTTCATCCCGTTCATGGGCGCGCTGATCTGGGCCAAGTCGCTCGGCGGTGACGCGGCGGCCGAGGCCCGCACCGGCCTCGCGGGGCCGATCCTGGGCTCGGTCGGCGCGCTGGCGTGCCTGATCGTCTACGCCTTCACCGGCGAGGACTTCTGGCGTGCGCTGGCCTACACGGGGTTCTTCCTCAACCTGTTCAACCTGCTGCCAATCAGCCCGCTGGACGGCGGGCGTGCGGCGGCGGCGCTGAGCCCCTGGGTCTGGCTGCTCGGGGTCTTCGGGATGGTCGTCCTGGTGTTGACGATCCCGAACCCGATCATCATCCTGATCGCCGTCGTCTCGATCTACCAGACCTACAACCGCTTCAAGCAGTTCCGCTCGGCAGATCCGGCGGTGCGCGAGTACTACGCGATCGAGCGCCGCCAGCGGATCATGATCGGCGCGACCTACCTGCTGCTGATCGTGGTGCTGGCCGGCGCGCTGTCGGCGACGCACCTGGAACGCACGTTGTAGGACTCGCTCAGCGGCCGGCGTCGCGCAGGGCGCGCTGAACGTCGCGCTCCTGGTCCTTGCGCTTCAGCGACTCGCGCTTGTCGAAGCGGTCCTTGCCCTTGGCCAGCGCGATCTCGACCTTGGCGCGCGAGTCCTTGAAGTACAGGCGCGTCGGGACGAGCGTCAGGCCGCGCTCGACCGTGCGGCCGGAGATGGCGTCGATCTCGCGGCGGTTGAGCAGCAGCTTGCGCGGACGCTCGGGCTCGTGGTTGTCGCGCGACGCCGGGGCGTAGGGCGGGATGTGCACGTTGTAGAGCCAGATCTCGCCATCGCGGATCGAGGCGAAGCCGTCCTTGAGCTGGGCGCCGGACTCGCGCAGGGCCTTGACCTCGGTTCCTTGCAGCACGAGACCCGCCTCGTACTTGTCGAGGAACTCGTACTTGTGTGACGCCGTGCGATTGCTCGCGATGTCACCCGGTGCCACCTTGCGCTTTTTGCCCTTGGCCATGCGGCATCGAGTCTAGGTGGTGCTCGCAGAACGGCACGAGCTCGGCCGCGACGCCGGTTGGGTCGGTGGTGTGCGGCACGTGGCCGGAGTCGAAGACCACCAGGCGCGCGTCGGGGATCAACTCGGCGACGCGGCGGCCGAGCTTCAGCGGGATCACCGGGTCGTGGCGGCCCCAGAGGACGAGTGTCGGGGCGGTGATCGCCTTGGCCTCGTCGCGCAGGTCGTGCTCGGGCGAGGCGAAGCTGCGCCACAGCTCGGTGACGGCGCGCAGGCCCGGGTCCTGGCGGGTCGTGGCGACGCCGGTGTCGCGGGCGCGGCGGTCGGCGTCGGTGCGTGCCCGCATGTAGCGGGCCGAGAAGGCGGGGTAGATCCGGCGCAGGAACCACGGTTGGGCCATCAGCGCGCAGAAGGCGCGCACGTGCGGCGGGCGGCCGCCGAAGCCGCCGCCGTCGATGAAGACCAGGCCCTTGACCAGCTCGGGCCGGCGGGCGGCGAGGCGCCCGGCAGCGAAGCCGCCGACCGAGTTGCCGACGACGACGGCGCCCTCGGGCGCGAGCCGCTCCACGAGCTCCTCGGCGATGCCGGCGAAGCGCATGGCGGTCGCCGGCCCGTCGCCGAGCGGCGACTCGCCGTGGCCGGGCCAGTCAAGCGCGATCGTGCGCACATCATCAGGCAGCAGCGCACGCAGCTCGTCGAAGTCGTGGTGGTCGTGAGCGCCGCTGGGCAGCAGGACGATCGCGGGGCCATCGCCGCGCTCGTCATAGGCGACGGGGCCGGAGGAGGTGTCGAGGAGGGGCATGGTCAGCATTATGACCGACCGGTCAGTCATCGTCAATGACCGATCGGTCGGAACCCTCGACCACCCTCAGAAAGGGGTCTGACCCCTGACCGATCGGTCATGTAGGCTCGAGGCGGTGTTATCGCTCACCCACCCCACCGCAGAGGTGCTTCTGGATGCCGGCATCGCCGTGGCCGAGGAGCACGGGCTGACCGGGCTGAGCGTCAACCGCGTCGTCGCCGAGGCGGGTCTGGCCAAGGGCACGTTCTACGTGCACTTCGCCGATCGCGACGCGTTCGTCGACGCGCTACACGCGCGCTTCCACGCCGAGGTCGACGTCGCCGTCGGCGCGGCGGTCGACGGCGTTCCGGCCGGACCCGAGCGGCTGGTCCGCGGCGCCGAGGCCTACCTCGACGTCTGTCTGCGTGATCGGGCCGTCAAGGCGCTGGCGCTCGAGGCACGCACCGACCCGGACCTCTCCGCGCTGATGGCCACCCGCCACGAGCGCTTCGCGGCCGTCGCGGTCCCGAGCTTCAAAGCGATGGGCTGGCCCGACGCGACCGCCGCCGCGCAGCTGCTGGCCGCGATGACCGCCGAGATCGCCGTGCGCGAGCTCGACGCCGGCAAGCGCCTGCCGGCCGCGCGGCGCGCGCTGCGCCACTACCTCGATCCGGGTCGCTAGAAGCTGTTCATGGCAGCTCTGATCGACCCGGATCGCCGCTAGGCCGGCGTCGGCGGCGCGACGTCGAGCTCGACCCGCCCGCGCGGCGCCTCGATCTTGCGGACGACCACGCGCACGGCATCGCCGATGCGGATTGTCGAGCCCGACTCCTCGCCGATCAGGATCGTGCCGACCTCGTTGAGCTCCCACCAATCGCCGCGCAGCTTGCGCGCAGGCAGGAAGCCCTCGTAGCCGTCTCCGAAGACCACGAACGCGCCGGCCCCGACCAACCCCACCACCTCGCCGTCGAACGCCGCAGGCAGCCGACCCTCGAAGAGCTCGCGCTCCAGCAGGAAGGCGCGGGCGACATCGTCGGCCGCACGCTCGATCTGCATCGCATCGCGCTCGCGACCCGACGTCCATTCGGCGGCCTCCTCGAGCGTGTTCGCGCGCGGCGCCTCCTCCCTACCGCCGACGGCGCTCAGCAGCGCACGGTGACAGACGAGGTCGGGATAGCGGCGGATCGGCGAGGTGAAGTGCGTGTAGGCGGAGGAGTGCAGGCCGGCGTGGCCCTTGTTCTCGGGCGAGTAGCGCGCCTGCTTGAGCGAGCGCAGCACCAGCGACGTCAGGCCGAGCCGGCCGCGACCGTCGCGGCGGCGGACCTCCGCGGCCACCAGTTGCGACGCGGCCGCGATGATGCCTGCGGCATCTCCCGGCGCGATGTTCTCCGGGGCCGGAGGTGTCGGCACGCCGAGCGTCTCCAACTGCTCCAACAAGCGCTCGGCCGCCGCCGGCTCCGGCCGCTCGTGGATCCGGTAGAGCGCCGGCACGTCACGCTCACTCAACAGCCGCGCGACCGCCTCGTTGGCCGCGATCATCAGGTGCTCGATCAGCTGATGGGACTCGGTCTGCACCGAGCCCACCGCGGACGCCACATGGCCGGCGCGATCGAAGGCGAAGTCCGGCTCTGAGGACTCGACGGCCAGCGCGCCCGTTGCGTCGCGGCGCTCGCGCAGCGCAGCCGACGCGGCGCGCGCAGCGGCCAGCGGCGCCGCCCACGGCTCCGCCGCCTCCTCCTCGCCCGCGAAGATCCGGTCGACGCGGTCGTAGTCCAACCGCTCGTCGCTCCGGATCCGTGAGCGATAGAAGGCGCTACGCACCACATCCGCTCCATCGAGATCCAGCTCGACCGTGACGGCCAGCCGCTCCTGCCCCGGAACCAACGAGCAGGCGCCGTTGGACAACACCTCGGGCAGCATCGGCTCGACCGCGCCCGGCACGTAGACCGACGTCCCGCGCCGGTAGGCCTCGCGATCGACCGGCGAGCCCGGGCGGACAAAAGCACTTACGTCGGCGATGTGCACCCAGATCCGCCACTGGTCGGGGCGGGCGGGATCGATCTCCTCGGCGCTGATCGCATCGTCGAAGTCCTTCGCCGAGGACGGATCGATCGTGAACGTCGCCAGCGAGCGCAGGTCGCGCCGGGTGGGTGGGTCCGAGTCGGTTGCCTCCACCCGCTCCACCGCCTCCTTGGCCGCTCGCTCGACGCCCGGCGGGAACGCGCGCCGCAGCCCGCGGTCGTGCATCAGCGCCTCGATCACATCGCGCGCCACATCGGGCTTCCCAAGAACCCGCGCGATCTTCGCGTGCCCCTTGGCGCGGCCACCGCTGCGGACGAGCACGAGCTCCCCCGGCCGCCCGTTGCGCCCCGGATCGACCGGGATGCTCTGGCGTCCGCGCGTGTCGAAGAACGGCTCGGCGACGACCAGGCGCCCGCGCTTGGCCAGGACCCCGACGGTGAAGCGCTCACCGCTCCCGTCGGCGCCCGCGCTGCCGTGCTCGCGCGGTGGCCGCCGCCCCTGGCGCGGGCCGCCCCGCGGACTCATGCCTTCGCGGCCAGCACGTCGAGGGCCTTGTCGAGCCCCTCGTCGACCTTGGGCGTCTTCGGGTTGTCGGCAGCCGCCACATCCGGCGTCAGCCCGCTGCCCGTCGACACGCCCGCTCCACCGAGGTTGCGCCCCGACGGCAGGAAGTACTGCCCCGCGGTGATGTCCAGCGCGCCGCCGTTGGAGAGCTCCAAGACCTCCTGGAACACGCCCTTGCCGAACGTGCGCGTGCCGACGAGCGTCGCCCGCTTGCGGTCCTGCAACGCGCCCGCGACGATCTCCGCCGCGCTGGCGCTGTTGCGGTCGACCAGGACCACGAGCGGCGTCTTCGGCGCGATCGGATCGCCGACCGCGCTGAGCGTCTTGGACGGCACCGAGCGCCCCTTGGTCGTGACGATCTTGCCGTCTGACAGGAAGGCGCTGGCCACCAGTTGCGCCTCGGTGACCAGGCCGCCCGGGTTGTCGCGCAGGTCGAAGACGATGCCCTTGGCCCCGCCCTTCAAGGCCTTGCGCAGCGCGGCGTCAAGCTCGCCGTGCGCGCCGGAGGAGAACTGATCGAGACGGACCACGGCGTACTTCTTGCCCTTGATCGTCCGCGTCGACGACGTGACTGCCGGGACCGAGATCGTGTCACGCTGCAGCGTGACGTCGCGGCGCTTGCCGTCGCGGCTGACCGTCAGCTTGACGTCGGTCCCGATGTGGCCCTGGATCAGCGCGACGGCCGCGTCGCTGCTCTTGTCCCGCAAGGACTGGCCGTTGACCCCGACGATGACGTCGCCGAGCGCGAGCTTGGCGCGCTTGGCCGGCGAGCCGTCATAGACCTCGACGATCCGCAGGCCGCCGGCGGCATGCGTGATCTGCACGCCGATCCCCGCGAACTCCCCGCTCTGCTGGAGCTGGAACTTGGCGTAGGACTTGGGATCGAAGTAGTTGGAGAACCGGTCGTCGAGCGAGCTGACGATGCCCGCGATCGCCTTGTTGGCGAGATCCTTCTTGGGGATCTTGCGGTAGTACGTGTCGTTGACGGTGTCGATCGCCTCGTTGACGACGCGGGTGTCCTGATCGCCGACCAGCGGGTCGCGCAGGAAGCCCGGCAGTGCGGACGGGTGGCCGCCGAGGTAGATCCCGGCGCAGAGCAGGATCAGGCAGAGGACCAGTGAGGCGACGGCACGGCGGATCATGTGCCAGACAGGCTAGGGCTGTCGCTGCAGATGCTCGACCAGCAAGGCGTTCACACGCTCGGGCTCGTCGTGGTGGACCCAGTGGCTGGCGTTGGGCAGCCGCTCGACGCGGACGTCGGGTACCAGACGCGGGTCGGGGTCGGCCATCTCGGCCAGCAGGTGACGATCCTGCTCGCCCCAGATGACGAGCGTCGGCGCCGCGATCGGCGTGAACTGCGCCTGGGCGCGGCGCGGCGACTGGCGCAGCGCGGCGCGGTAGTAGTCGATCGGCCCCTTCAGCCCGCCGAGACCCATCAGCGCGGCCTCGGAACGTGAGATGTCCTCCGCGGTATAGGCGCCCGGCTTGGCGTCCTTGTAGAGGCCCTCCAGCGCACGTCGCCCGCCTCGACGCAGCAGCCGCTCGGGCAGCCACGGGATCTGGAAGAAGAACATGTACCAGCTGCGTCGCAGCTGCCGGAACGAGGTGCGCAGCGTGTGCAGCATCCGCTCGGGATGCGGGACGTTGAGCGCCACCAGGCGATCGACCTGCTCGGGGTGGAACGTCGCGGTGCCCCAGGCGACGGCCGCACCCCAATCGTGGCCGACGACGTGTGCGCGCTCCTCGCCGAGCTCGGTGATCAGCCCGGCGATGTCGGCGGCCAGGAGCTCCATGCGGTAGTCCTGCCAGCGCGGCGGCTTGTCGGACTGCGCGTAGCCGCGCATGTCGGGCGCGACGACCCGGAAGCCGGCCTCCACCAGTGCCGGGATCTGATGGCGCCACGTCCACCAGAACTCGGGAAAGCCGTGCAGCAGCACGACCAGCGGCCCCTCGCCCGCCTCGACGTAATGCAGGCGCACGCCGTTGACCGTGACGTACTTGTCCTGGAGCTCCATCCCGGCAGCCTATGGGGCGGCGGGGCTCAGACGCGCAGGAACTTGCGCAGCGAGAGGCTCGAGCCGATCGCGCTCACGCCGACGCTGGCCACCAGCAGGACGATCGCCAGCAGCGCGAAGCCGATCGTCTGCGGCGCGGCGATCAGCGCGAAGTCCGACGCCAGCGGGTCCAGGAAGGCGACCTTGCCGATGCCGAGCAGCAGCACCGCGACGATGCCGCCGAGTGCCCCGAGGACGATGCCCTCGATCACGAACGGCCAGCGGATGAACGAGTCAGTCGCGCCCACGAGCTTCATGACCTCGACCTCGCGCCGGCGCGAGAAGAGGCTCAACCTGATGGTGTTGGAGATCAGCAGGATCGAGGCGATGATCAACAGCACCGCGAGGCCGCCCATGGCGAGCTTCACCACGCGCGTGGCGGTGAGGATCTTGGTGGTCTCGTCCTTGCGGTTCTTGACCTGATCGATGGCGCCGTCGATGGGCATCCTCCCACCCGCGGCCGTGGTCGTGGTCAGCGCATCACGCAGCGCGCCCACGTTGTCGGGCTTGTCGGGCGTCACGCGGAAGGTGTCGGGCAGCGGGTTGGTCCCGAGCAACTCATAGGCCTCGGGGTTGCGCTTCTTCTCCTGCGCATAAGCCTGGGCCTTGGAGACGTACTGGACCTTGCCGACGTGGTCGGTGCGGCCGAGCAGCGCCTGCACGCGGCTGACGTCCTGCTTGGTCGCGTCCTTCTTGAGGTAGACGTCGACGAGCACGCGACCACGTACCTCGTTGGCAGCGCCCGTGGTCGCCTGGACGACCGGGATGAAGACGCCGAGGACGAGCACCGTGACGAGCACCGAGGCCATGGCGGCGAAGGAGGGAATGGCGTTCCGCGAGATCGAGCGGAACGCCTCCTTGATGAAGAAAGCGGGCTTCATAATGGACTACTCGCTCGGGAAGATATCGTCGAAGTCGCCGCTGTCACGCTCGCGCTCGGTGCGCGCACGCCGCGGCTCCGGCGACGGCTCGCGCAGCAGCGCGCCGAACTCGGCGGTGTTGATGTCGGTCGGCGCGTCGTAGCCGGCGTTGTCCTCATCGCGGACGAGGCGCCCCTGGTGAAGCTCCAGCACGCGGCGGCGCATGCGGTCGACCATCGTCGCGTCGTGCGTGGCGACGAGCACGGTCGTCCCGGTGCGGTTGATGCGGTAGAGCAGCTGCATGATCCCGACCGACGTCTCGGGATCGAGGTTGCCGGTCGGCTCGTCGGCCAGCAGCAGCGGCGGGTGGTTGACGAACGCGCGCGCCACGGCGACGCGCTGCTGCTCGCCACCGCTCAGCTGATCGGGGTAGGAGTGCAACTTGGTCGCCAGGCCGGTGAGGCGCAGGATGTCGGGGACCTTGGCGCGGATCTCCTTGCGCCCCTGGCCGGTGACCTGCAGCGCGTAGGCGACGTTGTCGTACACCGTGCGGTCGGGCAACAGCTTGAAGTCCTGGAAGACGATCCCGATGTTGCGGCGGTAGAACGGGACCTTCTTGCGCGTGATCTCGGCGAGGTCGCGGCCGGCGACCCGAATCGTGCCCGAGGTCGGCTCGACCTCCTTGATCAGGAGCCTCATCAACGTGGACTTGCCCGAGCCCGTGGACCCGACCAGGAAGACGAACTCGCCTCGCTGGATCGAGAACGACGCGGTCTCGAGCCCGCCGTTGGTGGGCCCGTAGGACTTGGTCACGCCGCGGAACTCGATGACCGACGGCGCCCGATCCTGCGGCCCCGCCTTGCGCTCCAGCTCCGCCTTGTGGCGTTCAACGATCGCCATGGTCTGACTGACGTTAGCTCCGTGGGCGCCGATCCCTGCCGGTGCACGGCCGCGTGCAAGCCCGTGGGTCGCGCGGCGAACGTCCCCGCGCGGCCCACTAGATTGCGTGGGGTGCCCACCATCACCAGCGAGACCCTCGCCAACGGCCTGCCGCTGCACCGCGTCGCCCTGCCAGGGACGCGCGCGGTCACGATCCTCGTCGCCTTCGACGCCGGTGCCCGCACCGAGCGCCTCGACGAGAACGGCATGGCGCACTTCCTCGAGCACCTCGTCTTCAAGGGCGGCGAGAAGTACGACCACTACAAGAAGGTCAACGAGACGGCCGAGCGCATGGGCGGCACGCTCAACGCCTACACCTCGCACGACCTCGTCGCATTCCACATCACCGTGCGTGCCGAGGCGGCGCTGGAGGCCATCGACCTGCTGACCGACTTCGTCGGCCGCCCGCTGCTGGACGCCGAGGAGCTCGACCGCGAGCGCGGCGTCGTCATCCAGGAGATCCAGCGTTACAAGGACCAGCCGTCGGCCGTCGCCGAGGAGCTCATCGACAAGGCCGCGTTCGGTGAGCATCCGCTTGGGCGCACGGTCCTGGGTCCCGAGGAGCACCTGCGCAGCTTCAGCCGCGAGGGCA
This sequence comes from Baekduia sp., assembly GCF_035996765.1. NCBI lineage: Bacteria > Bacillati > Actinomycetota > Thermoleophilia > Solirubrobacterales > Baekduiaceae > Baekduia > Baekduia sp. The sequence goes on along the minus strand of NZ_DASYJG010000066.1, from coordinate 792 downwards.
TCGTCGCCTTCCGCGAGCGCCGCTGGGCCGGTGAGCGTGGCGGTGCGTTCATCGTCGGCAACGTCGACCACGTGCCGGCGAATGGTGAGGTCGGCGCCTTGTTCGAGCGCTTCCCGACGCTGGGCGCCCCGTCGGCCTACGAGCCGACGCCGGTGCTCCAACTCGACAAGCTCGTCGAGCGCCGCGACTCCAACCAGTCGCACCTGCGGTTGATGTACGCACCGGCGGTCGATGCCACCGACCCGGCCCAGCGCGCCGCGCTGACGATCTACTCGACGCTGCTCGGCGGCTCGATGGGCTCGCGCCTGTTTGACGAGATCCGCGAGCAGCGCGGCCTCTGCTACTCGGTCTACTCGATCGACCACGCGCTCTCCGACGCCGCGATCCTGCAGCTCGGCGCCGGCCTGGAGTCCTCCAAGACGGCCGAGGCCTACGCGCGCATGCGCGCGATCGTGGCCGAGCTGCACGCCGACGGTCCGACCGAGGAGGAGGTCGAGCGTGCGCGCGCCTATGCCGCGGGCCGCCGCGTCCTGGCCTTCGAGAACACCAACGCGGTCGCGCGCTTCGCCGCCACCCAGGCGATCGTCTTCGGCGAGGACATCGACCCCGACCGGGCGATCGACGCGCTGGACGCGGTCACTTTCGACGACGTGGCAGCTGTAGCCCGCAAGGTCGATCCCGAAGCGGCGGCCGTTGCGTGCGTCGGACCGCACGACGAGGACGAGTTCTAGGCTTTGGCAACGCTCCGGCCGAGAGCTTCTTCGCCTCCCGTCAAACCCAGCCTGACTCAGT
>NZ_DASYJG010000065.1:0-16955 GCF_035996765.1 Baekduia sp. | reverse complement strand
TCGCCACCTTCGTCTATCCCAGCTATGACGAGCACCCGCTCCGCCGTCTCTACGAAGCGGGTGTGAAGCTCACATTGAACTCTGACGATCCGCCCTACTTCGGCGCTAGCATCGGCGGCGAATACGCCGTGGCGCGTGAGCGCTTCGGCATGGGAGAGGGTGAGTTGGAGAGGATCACGCGGATCGCCATCGAGGCGTCCTTTGCGGACGATGCGCTCAAAGGCTCCCTGCTCAAACGTATGACGGCTATGGACGGCCGCCCGAACCTTTAGGCTCGCAGCGCGCGTCCTCTACAGAAGGAGTCCGGCAGTGCGCCGATCTCTTCAGCTTTTCGGTCTTACTTGTCTGGTCGGGGCGATGCTCGTGGTCGCCGGATGCGGATCCAGCGACGACAGCAGCTCGTCCTCGAGCAGCAGCTCGAGCAGCGCCAGCACCGCTACGAGCACGCCTGCAGCCAAGAAGATCAAGGTCGGCCTCGTGACCGACATCGGCGGTCTCAATGACCGATCCTTCAACCAGCTCGCGAACGCCGGTCTGACGAAGGCGGAGAAGGAGCTGGGCGTGGAAGGGCGCGTGCTCCCGTCGAAGGCCAACTCCGACTACGTGCCGAACCTGTCCAGCCTCGCGCAGCAGAAGTACGACCTCGTGATCGGCGTCGGCTTCCTGATGGCCGACGCGATGAACACCGTCGCGACGAAGTTCCCGGACACCAAGTTCGCGATCATCGACGTCGACGCGACCACGCTCAAGGACAAGCCGCAGAACGTCACCGGCCTGCTCTTCAAGGAGCAGGAGGCGGGCTATCTCGCCGGCTACATGGCGGGCCTGTACATGAAGGACCAGGGCGGCTCGAGCCCGACCATCGGCTCGGTCGGCGGCCAGAAGATCCCGCCGGTGGACCACTACATCGCCGGCTACCAGGCCGGCGCCAAGGCGGCGAACCCGGACATCAAGACCGTGAACGCCTACTCCCAGGACTTCGTCGACCAGGCGAAGTGCAAGGAGATCGCGCTCAGCCAGATCGCTCGCGGCGCCGGCGTCGTCTTCCAGGTGGCGGGCCAGTGCGGCCTCGGTGCGCTGGATGCGGCCAAGGAGAAGGGCAAGCAGGGCATCGGCGTTGACGCCGACCAGGCCTACCTCGGCACGCACATCCTGACCTCGGCTATCAAGAAGGTCGACGTCGCGGTGCTGGACACGGTCAAGCAGGTCCAGGACGACAAGTTCACCGGCGGGACCAACACCGTGTTCGAGGTCGCCAACGGCGGCGCGGGCATCGGCAAGATCAGCGCGGCGGGTGCCAAGTACCAGTCGCAGATCGATGGCGTGACGGCGAAGTTGAAGGACAACTCCATCACGCCGCCGGACACGGTGAAGGCGAGCTCCTGAAGCTCTACTGTGGCGCACGTGTCGCCACCTGACGTATCCGATGCCGCGGGGCTCGCGCTCGAGCTCCGCGGCATCACCAAGCGCTTCGGCGCACTGACGGCCAACGACGCCGTCGACCTCCAGCTGCGGCGCGGGGAGATCCACGCCCTGCTGGGGGAGAACGGCGCCGGCAAGTCGACGTTGATGAACGTCGTCTACGGGATGCTCACGCCCGACGAGGGCGAGATCCTCGTCAACGGCTCCGCGGTCCGGATCGGCTCGCCGCGCGAGGCGATGGACCATGGCATCGGCATGGTCTTCCAGCACTTCATGTTGATCCCGGTCATGACCGTGGCCGAGAACCTCGTGCTCGGCGCCGAGCCGCGCAAGAACGGCCTGCTCGACGTGGCCGGCGCGCGGCGCCGGACGCGTGAGCTCTCCGAGCGCCACGGGTTGCGCGTCGACCCCGACGCGCGCGTCGCCGACGTCTCGGTCGGCCAGCAGCAGCGCGTGGAGATCCTGCGCGCGTTGGATCGCGGAGCGCAGATCCTCGTCCTCGACGAGCCGACCGCGGTCCTGACCGCGCAGGAGACGGCCGAGCTGGCCGAGGTGCTGCGCGGGCTGCGCGACAACGGGACGTCCGTGGTCTTCATCACCCACAAGCTGCACGAGGTGCTCGAGGTGGCCGATCGCGTCACGGTGTTGCGACGCGGCAAGACCGTCGGCACGATCGAGACGGCGGGGGCCGACGAGGCGTCGCTGGCCCGGATGATGGTCGGGCGCGACGTCGTGCTGCGCGTAGAGAAGGAGGCAGGCACGCCCGGCGAGCCACTGCTGGAGCTCGAGGACGTCCACGCCGTCGACGACCGCGGGCTGCCCGCCGTCGACGGTGTCTCGCTGCAGGTCTGCGCGGGCGAGATCGTCGCGGTCGCGGGTATCGACGGCAACGGGCAGAGCGAGCTGATTGACGCGATCAGCGGGCTGCGCCCGACCACCGCCGGCCACGTGCGCCTGCGTGGCAAGGACATCACCAACTGCACGCCGCGCCAGGCCCGCGAGGCCGGCGTCGGCCACATCGCCGAGGATCGCCATGCGCGCGGCCTGGTCCTCGACTTCTCGCTGGCCGAGAACCTGGCGCTCAACGACTACCGCGAGGGCACGCGCTTCGGGCTGCTCAAGCCGCGCCGGATGCTGGAGGCCGCGAGCCGGCTGCTCCACGAGTTCGACGTGCGGGGCGGCACCCCGGCCACGCCGGCCAGCTCGCTGTCGGGCGGCAACCAGCAGAAGGTCGTGATCGCGCGCGAGGTGTCGGGCAACCCCGACGCGCTGATCGCCGCGCAGCCGACGCGCGGGCTGGACGTCGGCGCGATCGAGTTCGTCCATCGCCGGCTGCTGGCCGAGCGCGATGCGGGCCGGGCGATCTTGTTGTTCTCGCTCGAACTCGAAGAGGTGCGGGCGCTGGCCGACCGCATCTTGGTGATCTACGACGGACGGATCGTCGGCGAGCTGCCGCCGACCGCTTCTGACGAGGAGCTCGGGCTGCTCATGACCGGCTCCGGCAGCGCGCGCGTGGCTTCGTGACCGACCTTCCTCCGCCGAGCTCGCAGCCCGAGTACGACCTCGGGCACGGTGCCACCGTCGGCGCCCGGATGTCGGGCGCCCTGAAGGCCGGCGGGATCATCACGCCGATCATCACGGTGCTGTTCGCGTTCTTCGTCGGCGGCCTCGTGGTGCTGATCACCGGCCACAATCCGATCGACACCTACAAGGCGATCTTCGACGGCACCGGGCTGCAGTGGCTGTTTCCGTGGACGTCCGGTGCCGATCGCGCGACCGCGGCGATCAACCTCCAGCAGACGCTGATCATCACCGGGCCGCTGATCTTGCTCGGCCTCGCCGTCGGCTACGCCTTCCGCGCGGGCCTGTTCAACATCGGCGGCCAGGGGCAGTACATCGTCGGCTCGATCGTCGCGGTCTGGTCGGGCTCGTCCTGGGAGGGGATGCCGCACGGACTGCACGTGGTGTTGTGCATGTTCTTGGCGACGCTGGGCGGCGCGGCGTGGGCCGGGATCGCGGGCGCGCTGCGCGCGATCACCGGCGCCAACGAGGTGATCACCACGATCATGCTCAACTGGATCGCGATCTGGCTGGGCGTCTACCTCTTCAGCCTCGGTGGCCCGCTGCAGAACAGCACGCAGCCCGACGTGCCGATCTCCAACGACGTCGTGCCGAGCGCCAAGCTGCACGTCTTCTGGGGCGACCCAGAGCTGCAGGGGCTGCACATCGGCATCTTCGTCGCGATCGCCGCGGCGGTCGTGTACTGGGTGTTGTTGAATCGGTCCACGAAGGGCTACGAGGCGCGTGCCGTCGGCTTCAATCCTGAAGCGGCGCGCTACTCCGGCATCAAGGTCGGCAAGACCTACGTCTTGGTCATGGGCACCTGCGGCGCGCTGGCCGGCCTGGCCGGCTCGCTTGACGTCCTGGGCTGGCAGTTTCACCTGGCGACCAACGACATCCAGGGCACGCAGCTCGCGTTCCTGGGCATCGCGGTGGCGCTGCTGGGCCGCAACACGGCGATCGGCACCTGCCTGGCGGCGCTGCTGTTCGGCGCGATGGTCAACGGCACGTCGGTGCGCAACCTCGACCCGGCGGTCTTCGAGCCCGAGCTGGCGCAGAACCTGACGACGGTCATCCAGGGTCTGGTGGTCCTGTTCGTCAGCGCGGACGTGCTGATCTTGTTGATCTATAACAAGCTGCGTCCGCGGCGGCCGTCGAAGGCAGCCGAGCCGGCCGAGGTGGCAGCGACATGACCAGCGAGACCATCATGAAGGGGTTGCGCTCTTCCGAGGACGGCGACGGCGGTGGGCTCACGCGCGCACGGAGCCTCGGCTGGGGCGGCATCGCGCTCGGCATCGTCGCGTTCGTCATCACGCTGCCGCCGTTCGAGGTCCGCACGGCGGCGCCGTCGCACGTCATCGCGCTGATCGCGATTGCCATGGGCGTGGTGGCGATCCGCGGCGGCGAGCGGCGGCTCGGCGGCGGCGCGATCGCCGCGGCGCTCTTCGGCGGCCTGGGTGCCTACGGCGCATCGCACTCCGGCGTCTCGCACCTCGAGGTCGTGGTCTCCTGGAGCGCGCTGACCGCCGCGATGCTGCGCTACGCCACGCCGCTGACCTTCGCCGCGCTGGGCGGCCTGGTCAGCGAGCGCTCCGGCGTCGTGAACATCGCGCTGGAGGGCATGATGCTCATGGGCGCGTTCTTCGGGGCCTATGGCGCCGACAAGACGGACTCGTGGGTCGGCGGCGTCCTCATCGGCGTGCTGGCCGGGATGGCGCTGGCGGCGATTCACGCGGTCTTCGCCGTCTCGCTGCGCTCGGACCAGATCGTCGTCGGCACCGGTCTGAACTTCCTCGCGCTCGGCCTCACGGGCTACATGTACGTCGACACCTACGGCGCCAACGGCACGCCCGACAACCTCCCGGCGGTCCCGGACATCAACCTGCCGACCGACTCGCTGGGCTTCCTCGGCCAGGCGCTCAGCCAGCTCAACCTGCTGGTCTGGGGTTCGCTGCTGGCGGTCGTGCTCGTCTGGGTGGTCGTCTTCCGCACCCGTCTGGGCCTGCGACTGCGGGCGGTCGGCGAGAACCCGCGCGCGGCCGAGACCGTCGGCATCGGCGTCTTCAAGGTGCGCTACGCGGCGGTGATCACGTCCGGCGGCCTGGCGGCGCTCGGCGGCGTGTTCCTGTCGATCGGCTTCGTCCACTCGTTCTCGCAGAACATGACCGCGGGGCGCGGCTTCATCGCGCTGGCGGCTTTGATCTTCGGCCGCTGGCGGCCCGGTGGCCTGCTCGCCGCGACGCTGCTCTTCGGCTTCTCCAGCGCGCTCGCGCAGCGCCTGCCGGAGTTCTCGCCGCAGCTGGCCACGCTCTTCCAGGCGCTGCCCTACGTGCTGACGCTGATCGCCGTGGCGGGCGTCGTCGGGCGTTCGACGCCCCCGGCGGCCGACGGCGTGCCCTATACGCGAGAAGGAAAATAAGGCGCTCAAAGGCACGCTGGGCGCGGGTTCGGCCCCCTAGGGCCGACACCCGCAGCGAGACTCGCCCTCCGGGCGAGGCTTCGCCGTCTACCCTGGGACGCATATGAGTCCCACCAGGACATTGCCGCACGTCGATCGCGTCGGCATTCAAGAGCGGGTCGACGCGCTGGCCAAGCGCTCGATCAAGGGCGAGGCCAAGCGCGAGGGGTTGCTGCTGGCGATCTCGATGCTCGACCTCACGACGCTCGAGGGCGCCGACACGCCGGGCAAGGTGCGCCAGCTCGCGGCCAAGGCCGTGACGCCGTCGCCGGCCTACCCGGAGGTGCCGTCGTGCGCGGCGGTCTGCGTCTACCCGACGATGGTGCGCGCGGCGTGCGACGCGGTCGCGGGCTCCGGCGTGCACGTGGCGTCGGTCGCGACCGGCTTCCCGGCCGGACAGACGCCGCTGGCCACGCGCTTGGAAGAGGTGCGCCTCGCGGTCGCCGACGGGGCCGACGAGATCGACATGGTCATCTCGCGCGACGCCTACCTGTCGGGCGACGACGCGCGTGTCGCCGACGAGATCGAGCAGATCAAGGACGCGTGCGGCGACGCGTACCTGAAGGTGATCCTGGAGACCGTCGAGCTCGGCTCCTACGACCACATCCGCCACGCGTCGATGCTGGCGATGGACGCCGGCGCGGACTTCATCAAGACCTCGACGGGCAAGGCGGCCGAGGGCGCCACGCCGGGCGTGATCCTGGTGATGTTGGAGGCCATCCGCGACTACACGCAGCGCACGGGGCGGGTCGTGGGCATGAAGCCGGCGGGCGGCGTCTCGGACTCCAAGGCCGCGCTGAGCGTGCTCGTGCTGGTCAAGGAGACGCTGGGCGATAGATGGCTGTCGCCCGACCTTTTGCGCATCGGCGCCTCGTCGGTGCTCAACGACCTGCTGCTGCAGTACCAGAAGACGGAGACCGGCCGCTACGGGCGGGCGGAGGACTTCTCGAGGGAGTGATCGCATGAGCGAGACGACGACCGCGCCGCAGGGCACGACGACCAACGGTCGTGCGCCTGAGCCCGCGGCGGCGCCGCGTGCGCCGTTGCGCTGGGAGTACTCGCCGGCACCGGAGTCCACCGACCACGTCCGCCTGCGCGATCGCTACGGGCTGTTCATCGGTGGCGAGTTCGTTGAGCCGGCGGGCGGCGCGTACGCCGCGACGATCAATCCCGCGACCGAGGAGCCGCTGGCCGAGATCGCGCAGGCGGGCGCCGACGACGTGGCGCGAGCGGTTGCTGCGGCGCGTGCCGCACAGCCGGCGTGGGAGGCGCTGCCCGGGCTGGAGCGCGGCAAGCACATCTTCAGGATCGCGCGCCTGATCCAGGAGCGCGCGCGGGAGCTGGCGATCGTCGAGACGCTGGACGGCGGCAAGCCGATCAAGGAATCGCGCGACGTCGACATTCCGTTGGCGGCGGCGCACTTCTTCTACTACGCGGGTTGGGCCGACAAGTTGGCCTATGCCTTGCCCGGGGATGGTGTTGTCACGCCGCGCGGCGTCGTCGGCCAGGTCATTCCGTGGAACTTCCCGCTGCTGATGGCGGCGTGGAAGCTGGCGCCGGCGCTGGCGACAGGCAACACGGCGGTGCTCAAGCCGGCCGACACGACACCGCTCACAGCGCTGTTGCTCGCCGAGATCTGCCAGGAGGCCGAGCTGCCGGCCGGCGTCGTCAACATCCTGCCGGGCGATGGCTCGGCAGGCGCCGCGCTGGTGCGCGCCGAGGGCATCGACAAGGTCGCCTTCACCGGCTCGACCGCGGTAGGGCGCGACATCCAGGCCGCGCTGGCGGGCAAGGACATCGGGTTGACGTTGGAGCTCGGCGGCAAGTCCGCCAACATCGTCTTCGAGGACGCTGCGCTGGACCAGGCGGTCGAGGGGATCGTCCAGGGCATCTTCTTCAACCAGGGTCACGTCTGCTGCGCCGGCTCGCGGCTGCTGGTGCAGGAGTCGGTGGCCGCCGACGTCGTCGAGCGGCTGTGGTCGCGGATGCAGACGCTGCGCGTCGGCGACCCGCTGGACAAGAACACCGACGTCGGCGCGATCAACTCCGCCGCGCAGCTGGCGCGGATCGGCGAGCTGGTCGGCGTGGGCGTCCAAGAGGGCGCGGGGCTGCGACAGGTCAGCTGTGCGCTGCCCGAGCGCGGCTACTGGTTCGCGCCCGCGCTGTTCACGGAGGCCTCGCCCGCGCACCGCATCTCGCGCGAGGAGATCTTCGGCCCGGTGCTGGCGGTCACGACCTTCCGCACGCACGCCGAGGCGATCGAGAAGGCCAACAACTCGCCGTACGGCCTGGCCGCGGGGATCTGGACCGACAAGGGCTCCAAGGCGTTCGAGGTCGCCGCGCAGCTGCAGGCCGGCGTCGTCTGGCAGAACACCTACAACCACTTCGATCCGACGGCGGCGTTCGGCGGGTTCAAGGAGAGCGGCTTCGGCCGTGAGGGCGGCGCGGCCGGGCTGCGCCCGTATGTGAGGCAGGGGGCGTGAGCGACGTGCGGGTGGCGGTGGCCAAGACCTACAAGTTGTACGTCGGAGGGGCGTTCGTGCGGTCGGAGTCCGGACGGCATGATGTTGTTAATGGCGTGAACATCCCGCGCGGCTCGCGCAAGGACGTGCGCGATGCGGTCAAGGCCGCGCGCAAGGCGCAGCCGGGCTGGGCGAAGAAGACCGCCTACAACCGCGGGCAGATCTTGTACCGCGCCGCCGAGGCGCTGGAGTCGCGCGCGGGCGAGTTCGGCGGCGACGTTGGCGAGGCCGTCGACGTGTTGGTGCACTACGCGGGCTGGACCGACAAGCTCCACGCGGTGCTGGGCACGATCAACCCGGTCGCCGCGCCGTTCTTGTCCATGTCGACGCCGGAGCCGAGCGGCGTGGTCGCGGTGCTCTGCGGCGCCGATGATTCCCTGGCGTCGGTGGTGTCTGCCATCGCCGCACCGCTGGCCGCCGGCAACGTCGTCGTCGTCGCGCTGCCCGAGCACGTGCCCCTGCCCGGCCTCGACCTCGGCGAGGTCCTCGGCGTCTCCGACGTCCCCGGCGGCGTGGTCAACCTGCTGTCCGGGCGCACCGACGAGCTCCTACCCGCCCTCGCCGCCCACCGCGACGTCAACGCCATCATCGACGCCACCGGCGACCCTGCGCTCGCGGTCGACGTCGATCGCTTCGCCGCCGAGACCCTCAAGCGCACCATCCGCGGCGACCACTCCTCCCTCCAGCTCCTCGAAGCGCTCACCGAGCTCCGCACCGTCTGGCACCCCATCGGCGCCTAGCTGAAGATCGCTGTCGGGGGTGCGGTGCGTGGTTGGCTGGTCGGCGCTCCCGGGGGAGCGGTGGCGTTCGTTGCGGCTTGGCCACGTTGTAGCGGGGTCTGGCCCCTTGTCTCAACGTGTGGCGCACCGGCGCGTCGGCGCGTGCTTGCCTCGGAGATCTGGGTCGCTTCAGCCCCAGTAGTTGGGGTGAAAACGACCTCGACGTCATACCGAAGGGCCGGGGCGAGGGTGGGTCTGTTTGGCGCGGCATGCTCGCGGCAGACAGGCTCACGTCTCGTGGTGCGCCGGCCCCGGGCCGGGGTGGGCCTGTTGAGCGAGGCGTCATCGCGGCGAACAGGCCCACCCTTCCCGGGGCCACTCGGACGACGAGCCAACGCCGAGCAGAACCAACCCGGCTTCACACCGGTTCGCGGCATGCGCCGCCACTCGTCTTATCGTGGTTTATCAACTTCTGAAAAACCACGATAAGACGGATAAGGGGCACCGCTAAGCGCGTCGCGGTGGCGCGGGCGAGTCGTGCTGCCGCGGCGAGCGCCGGGATCCGGACGCCGTGCATGACGGTCAGGACGATCGTCAGCGCGAGGGCGAGGAGGATGGCGGAGCCGGTCAGCGCGGAGGAGACGGCGTGGGCGAGGGCGTGGGTGGTGGAGCCGCCGTCGGTGCGCTGCGCGGAGGCGAACACGGTCACGAGGATCCCGAGGCCGAGCGAGCCGCCGAGCTGCTGGGCGACGTTGACGATGCCGGAGGCGGCGCCCGCGTCGTTGGGCGCCACGCCTGCGATGCCTGCGGCGGTCAGCGGCGTGAGCGCCATGCCCATGCCCGAGCCCAGCAGGACCAGCGGCACCGCGATGCCGGGGAAGAACGCCGTGGTGTCCGACAGGCGGCTGATCCACAGCATCCCGGTCAGCGCGAACGTCAGGCCGGTGAGCAGCACCGGCATCGCGCCGATGCGCGCCGTCAGGCGCGGCACGACCTGCACCATCGAGAACATCACCGCGGTCATGGGCAAGAACGCCAGCCCCGCCTGCAGCGGGTTGTAGTCCAACACGCCCTGCAGGAACTGCGTGAGAAAGAAGAACATGGAGAACATGCCCCCGACCACCAGCACGCGCGCGAGGTAGGCGCCGGACCGCTCGCGGTTGGCGAACAGGCGCAGCGGCGTGATCGGCTGCTCGGCGCGCATCTCGTTGAGGATGAAGGCCACCAACAACACGACGCCGGCGGTGAACGACGCGACGGTCACGCGGTCGCCCCAGCCGGTGGAAGCGGCGCTGACGAAGCCGTAAACGACCGCGGTCATGCCGAGCGTCGACGTGATCGCGCCCGTCAGGTCGAAGCGGCCGGGACGCGGTTCGGTCTCGGGGAGATGGCGCGGTGCCAGGTACATCACCAACAAACCGACGGGCACGTTGATGAACATGCCCCAGCGCCAGGAGACCCAGTCGGTGAGCATGCCGCCGAGGACGAGGCCGGCGCTCCCGCCGCCACCGGCGACGGCGCTGTACCAAGCCAGCGCACGGGTGCGCTCGGTACCTTCACGGAAGGTGGTGGTCAACAGGGCCAGCGTCGACGGGGCGGCTAGCGCCGCACCGACGCCCTGCACGGCGCGGGCGGTCAGCAGCCACCCGGCCGACTGCGCTAGGCCGGCAAGCAACGATGCGGTGGAGAACAGCGCGATGCCCACCATGAACACGCGACGGCGGCCCAGGATGTCGCCGGCGCGCGCGCCCAGCAACAGCAGGCCACCGAACGTCAAGGCATAGGCGTTCTGGACCCACGAGAGTCCGGCGGAGGAGAAGTGCAGCGCGGTGTGGATCTCGGGCAGCGCCGTGATGATCACCGAGACGTCGAGGACGATCATCAGGTAGGCGGCCAGGATGAGGCCCAGCACCAGGTTGGGGTTGGACGCGTGCGTGGTTGCGCGGCGCGTGGGGACGCGCCGAGGCAGGGGGAACGACATGGGGAGTGGTGCTCCTTGAGGGTCGAGGGCAAAAACTCGCCCAGAGGGCTCGCTTTCGCGTGGAGGGCGCTAAAATGGAGGCGTCCTCCAGAAGATGATGCGGAGGAAGCCTCCGGTTTCATCTATAGTAGCGGAGGTAGCCTCCACTTCGCAAGGAAATCGTTGTAGGCGTCACATGTCCGACACCACAGCCCCGCAGCAGCCGCAGGTCACCGGTCTCTCTGAGCGCCCCAAGCGCGCCGACGCGCGCCGCAACTACGAGAAGCTGCTGAACGCGGCAGCCGATGCCTTCGCCGAGAACGGGACCGCCACGTCGCTGGAGGACATCGCCCGCCGCGCCGACGTCGGCATCGGCACGCTCTACCGCCACTTCCCGACGCGCCAGGCGCTGCTGGAGGCCGTCTACATCGACGAGGTCGAGGAGATCAGCCGCAAGGCCAACGATCTGGTCGGCCTCGAGCCGTGGGATGCGCTGGCCACCTGGCTGCGCCAGTTCGTCCGCTACGCGGCGACCAAGCGCGCGCTGGCCGACGAGATGATGAACACGATCGACGCCGAGGCGCCGGTCTTCGTCTCTTGCCGCACCGCGATCACCGCCGCCGGCGACATGCTGCTGGCGCGCGCACAAGAGGCCGGCGTCGTGCGACCGGACACCAACTTCACCGACGTCGGCCGGATGGTCGCGGGGATTGCCTCGATCCGCACGGTTGATCCGGGGCAGATCGACCGCATCCTCGACGTGGCGCTGGACGGTCTGCGCTACACGGCGCCGGCCGAGTAGCGCTGGATGTGACGGAACGCCGCCTGGCACGTAGTGTCGGCATGGTGTCCCTCCGTCGCAGCGTCCTGGTCCACCTCGCCGCCGTCGCGATCGCAGCGATGGTCGCCGTGCCGGTCGCCTCGGCGGCCAAGCCGACGAAGGCGCCGCGCGCGCACCTCGCCGCGTTCGGCTCGTGCCAGGCGCTGGTCGGCTACGCGCACCGCAATGCGGCGGCGACCGGCGGTGGCGTTGGGGTGCCAACGCGTGCACAGGGCCCCGTGGCGACGCTCGCCGCACCGGTGCAGAAGACCACCGACGCGAGCAGCGAGAGCGCGCCAACCATGATGTCGGCGCCCGCCGCGTCGGGCACCGGCGCCACGACCCCGGGGTTCTCCACCACCAACGTCCAAGAGGCCGGGATCGACGAGCCCGACGTCGTCAAGACCGACGGCCGCCACGTCTACGTCGCCGCCGATCGCACGCTGCGCGTGATCGACGTCACCGGTGACGCGCCGCGGCTGGTGGGGACGTTGACGCTGGACGGTGGCTACGTCCACCAACTGCTGATCCGCGGGACGCGTGCGCTCGTGCTCTCGACCGTCTCGGCGCCGATCGCGATCGACGACACGCCGATGCCCCAGCCGGAGACAGCCAAGGCGGCGATCGTCGCGATCCCCGGCCGCGCGATGACCCTGCTGACCGAGGTCGACCTGACCGATCCCGCAGCGCCGAAGGTCGCGCGCACGATGACCCTCGACGGCGACTACGTCGATGCGCGGATGGTCGGCGGCACGGCGCGCGTTGTCGTCAGCTCGACGCCGTCGTCGGCCGGCGCGGTCTCGCTGACCGACGCGCCGCTGCGCACCTTCGTCCCGGCCACGACGATCCGCAGCCAGCTCTCCCACCGCACCTTCCGCCGTGGCGTCGTGCCCTGCGACGACATCCGCCGCCCCGACGCCTTCTCCGGCCTCGGGCTGCTGACGGTCCTGACCATCGACCTCGACAAGGGCCTCTACAACGTCGACCGCGACGCGGTGATGGCCGGTGCCCAGGCGGTCTACGGCTCCGCCAAGAGCCTGTACGTGGCCAGCCAGCGGTATGTCCGCGGGCTCGACGACGCGAGCGACGGGGCGGGCGCGTCCGGATCGCTACGCACCGAGATCCACCGCTTCGACGCGTCGACCGCCGGGCAGACGACCTACGCCGGATCCGGCACGGTCCCCGGCTTCGTTGTCAATGCCTATGCCCTGTCAGAGCAGGACGGCGCCTTGCGGGTGGCCTCGACCGACGAGCCCTCCTGGCTCCCCGACGGTGGCCAGGCCACGCCGGCCCGCAGCTACGTCACGGTGCTCTCCCCACGTCCGGACGGCGCGCTGGCGCAGGTCGGCCAGGTCGGTGGGCTGGGCGAAGGGCAACGGATCTTCGGGGTGCGCTTCGTCGGCACGACGGGCTACGTGGTGACCTTCCGCCAGATCGACCCGCTCTACACCCTGGACCTCTCCAAGCCCGACGCGCCGCGTGTCGTGGGCGAGCTGGAGATCCCCGGCTACTCGGCCTACCTGCATCCGCTCGGCGACGGGCTGCTGCTCGGCATCGGGCAGGAGGCCGACGCCACCGGCCGCACGCAGGGCACCCAGGTGTCGCTCTTCGACGTCTCCGACCTGGCCCATCCCAAGCGCACGCAGCACGTCGTCTACGGCAACGGCAGCTCCGATGCCGAGTTCGACCCGCACGCCTTCCTGTGGTGGGCGCCCGCGAAGCTGGCCGTCCTCCCGCTGCAGGTCTACGACCAACCCGCCACCGGTCCCACGGGCACGAGCTTCGTCGGCGCGGTCGGTCTGCGCGTCGCCGCCGACGGGATCCAGGAGATCGGCCGCGTGTCCCACGCAAGCGGCGACCTGTTCGCGCCGATCGCCCGCTCCCTGGTCATCGGCGACCGCCTGTACACGCTCTCCGCTCTCGGGCTGCAGGCCAGCCGGCTCGACACGCTGGCTCCCGTCGCGTTCGTGGCCTTCGACGCATAGTCCGACCGCATCGTCCGGACACAAGCCCGGCGCATGGACGCGGCGTAGGTGGGCACACCACGCGACATGGCGCCAGAGTCAGCACGGTGGGTGGTGAGGGCGACTGCCGACCAGATCGCCGTGCTGCGCACCGAGGTCACCGCGTACGCGCAACGCGTAGGGGTTGCCGACGGCCGTCTCGCTGACATCCGGCTCGCCGTCTCCGAGGCTGCGACCAACGCCGTGCTGCATGCCTACCGCGACCGCGATCCCGGTCAGATCCGGGTCGACGCGGGCCTGACCGACGAGGGCTGGCTCAAGATCGTCATCGAGGACGACGGCTTCGGGCCGTTGCCGCGCCCTGACAGCCCGGGCCTCGGCCTCGGGCTGCCGACGATCGCCTCGGTCGCCGACGCGGTCGAGCTCTCGGCCGGCAGGGCGGCCGGCGCGAAGCTGTCGATGGTCTTCGCGCTTAGCGGCTGACTCGACCGCGGTGGGCGGTGCAGCGCGACGCCCGCGACGACGGCGGCCACGCCGGTGATCTCGGCGACGCTCGGGATCTGGGTCAGCACGACGATCCCGATCACCGTCGCCACGGCGGGCAGCAGCGAGACCATCAGGCTGTAGGTCGCGCGCGGCAGGCGCGTGAGCGCCAGCTGATCGCAGACATAGGGGATGACCGACGAGCTGAGGCCGACGCCGACGCCAGCGGCCAGCGCGACGGGGTCGCTGAAGGCGGGCAGCGCGGCCCAGCCGGCGAGCGGCGTCACCACGACGGCGGCGACGAGCATCGCGGCGCCGAGCCCGTCGACGCCGTCGAGCGCCGGCCGTTTGGCGACGCGGTCGGCGAGCACGATGTAGAGCGCGAAGAGCGCGGCGTTGGCGAAGGCGAGGGCGAGGCCGGTCGCGCCGCCGGCGAGGTGGATGCCGGTGAGCAGGTAGACGCCGGCGACGGCCAGGGCGAGCGCCGCGAGGTTGCGCGACGTCCGCGCGCCGAGGGCGGCCAGCCCGATGACGGGGAGGAACTCGATCGCCGCGACGGTCGCCAGCGGGAGGCGGTCGATGGCGAGGTAGAAGCAGCAGTTCATCAGCGCCAGGCAGCCGCCCCAGGCGATGAGCAGCCGGCGGCCATCGCGATCGAGGCGAGCGACGGCCCGCCACGGCCGGCGCCAGAGGGCGAAGAGCAGCGCCGCGGTGGCGATCCGCAGCCAGGCCACGCCAAGGACGTCGACGCGCGTGAAGAGCAGGACCGCGAAGGCCGGGCCGAGGTAGTGGAAGACGGCGCTGACGGCGAAGTACGCGTGGGGTGGAGGGCGACGCATGATCGGCCCAGACGATGCCGTGCGGCGGCCCTGGCTGGAATGGGCGATCGACGGTATCGTCGGCTTCATGGCTTCGATCCCAAGGCTCGCTGCGGTCTCGACCGTCGTTGATCTCGACGAGACCGATCGGCGCCTGCTGATCGAGTTGCAGGAGGACGCACGCCTCAGCCTCGCCGAACTGGGTCGCCGCGTCGGCCTGTCGCCGCCCGCGGTCGCCGAGCGCGTGCGGCGGCTGACCGACGAAGGCGTCATCCGTGGCTTTCGCACCGACGTCGACCCGCGCGCGCTTGGCTACGCGCTGAGCGCCATCGTCCGGATCCGCCCGGCGCCACGCCAGCTGGCGAAGGTCGCCGACCTCGCCCGCGCCACGCCCGAGGTCGTCGAGTGCCACCGCATCACCGGTGAGGACTGCTTCTTCATGAAGGCCCACGTCCGCGACGTGGAGCATCTCGAGGAGGTCATCGACCGCTTCACGGTCTTCGGCCAGACGACCACCTCGGTGATGCAGACCTCGCCGGTGCCGCTGCGCGGCGTGGCGATCCTGTAGCCGATCAGCTCACGACGCGCGCGTGGCGAGCACTTGGAAGACCGAGAGGAACCCGCTCTCGAAGCCGCGCCGCGCGGCACGCAGGTACAGCCGCCACACCCGGACGCGCTCCTCGCCGCCGAGCGCAATGGCCTCCGGCAAGTTGTCGTCGAACTTGCGCGACCAGTGACGCAGCGTCTCGGCGTAGTCCTCACGGAAGCCCTCGACGTGCGTGACCTCCAGGCCCGCCCCCTCCATCGCGAAGCAGATGCGCGAGAGGTGCAGCGGCGCCGCGTCGGGGAAGACGAAGCGCTCGGAGAACGGGCCGGCCTCGGGATCGGTGTGGCGCAGGCGCGCGATGCCGTGGTTGAGCAGCCGGCCGCCGGGCTTGAGGAACCGCTGCAGGGCGCGGGCGTAGTTGTCGATGTTGCCCGAGCCGACGTGCTCGACCATGCCGATCGAGGAGATCGCGTCAAACGGCTCGGCGTGCAGCTCGCGCCAGTCCATCACCTTGATCTCGACGCGGTCGGCGACGCCGGCGTCGACCGCGCGCTGACGCGCCCGCTGCGCTTGCGGCTCGCTCAGCGTGATGCCGGTGACGTGGACGCCGTGCTCGACGGCGGCGTGGACCGCGAACGCGCCCCAGCCGCAGCCGACGTCCAGGATCCGCTCGCCTGTCTTCAACCCCAACTTGGTGCAGATCAGCTCGCGCTTGACGAACTGCGCCTCTTCCAGCGTCTTGGCCCCCCGCGAGAAGATCGCGCAGGAGTAGGTCATCGAGTCGTCGAGGAAGAGCGCGAAGTAGTCGTTGGAGACGTCGTAGTGATGGCGGACCGCGGCCTTGTCGCGCAGGATGCTGTGGCGCTGGCCGCGCGGGCGCAACTCGGCCGCGGGCGGCTTGGGCGGGGCGACGAGCCCCGTCGAGCGGACCGCGGCGGCGGCCAGGCGCGCCTTCTGTTTGGTGTCGAGCGACGGCGGCTGCCACGAGTCCAGGAGCTCGAGCGTGGCGTCGAGGTCGTCGACGTCGAGCGCGCCGGAGACGTAGGCGCGGCCGATGCCGAGCTGGCCGGGTGCGCGCAGGGCGTGGGCCAGAGCGGTCGGTGATTTGACACGAAAGGTGGTCTGCGAGGCGCCGTTGGTGGGCGGGAGCGTGCTGCCGTCCCAGAACGCGATCTCGAACGGGCGATCGGGCAGGGCACGCTGCAACTCCTCGCGAAGCGGAGCGGGACGGGAGAAAGCCATGCCCGTAACGTAGCCAACTGTCTAGACTCGCCCGATGCCACAGGCAGTTAGGGATCCCGAAGAGGCCATCGTCGACCCCACGAGCCCGGACTTCGTCCAGCCCGTGGAACGCGAGTGGCTCGATCGCCTGGCGACCGGCACGGTCACCGTCGTTCCGTTCTTCGCGCTGGCCTACGCCGCCTGGCACTCGTGGCAGGGGCTGCTGCGCTGGAGCGACGTCGTGATCTTCGTCGTCGCCTACGTCCTGACCGGCCTCGGCGTGACCGTCGGCTTCCACCGCCTCTTCACCCACCGCGCCTTCAAGACGGGCAAGCCGCTGCGCGCCACGCTGGCGATCCTGGGCTCGGCCGCAATCGAGGGTCCGGTGACCGCCTGGGTCGCCGACCATCGCAAGCACCATGACTTCTCCGACCAGGTCGGCGACCCGCACAGCCCGCACG
>NZ_DASYJG010000064.1:0-6980 GCF_035996765.1 Baekduia sp. | reverse complement strand
GATCGCGCCCAGCGTCGCCTCGGGCGCGTGGCGGTGCGGCACGACCGCGACGGGACACGATGAGCCGGAGATCAGCCGCTCGGCGGTGCTCCCGGGACGAACGTGGCCGTGACGCGCCTCGCGGTCGGAACCGACGACCAGCAGCTCGGGGCTCAGCGCGGCCACGGCGCCGGCCAGCCCGCGGGCCGGCGTCGTGTGGTCGACCACGCGCACCTGCGCGGCGACGCCATCGGCCTGGAGCTCGGCCACGAGGGCGGCGGTGGCGTCGTCGGGCGCCGCCTCACTCGGCTCGCCGCCGTGCAGGCGGTCGAGCATCGAGCCGCCCTGGCGCACGGCGACGACGATCAGCGGCGCGCCGGTCGCGCGGCAGGCGGCGACGGCGAAGGTGACCGGCCCGCGATCGCCGGTGGCCGGGTTGAAGGCAGCGAGGATCGGAGCGCTCATGGGCCGACCCTACGCGCGCCCGCGACGGGCGCATCCTCCGAATCGGATGATGGCCCGTCCGGAGGTGCGGCGGATGATCGACCACTGATGGCTCACTCCTCCCCCGGATCCACCACGAACGGCAAGCCGCGCGTCATCGTCGTCGGAGCCGGGTTCGCCGGCCTCGGCTGCGCGCGGCGCCTGGCCAAGGTCGACGACATGCAGGTCACGCTGCTCGACCGCAACAACTACCACCAGTTCCAGCCGCTGCTCTACCAGGTCGCGACGTCGCAGCTGGCGTCCAGCGACATCGCCTACTCGCTGCGCAAGCTCTTTGCCGACGACGAGAACGTCGCGGTCAAACTCGGCGAGGTCGCGACGATCGACGCGGCCGCGCGCAGCGTGACGACGGCCGACGGCGACGTGATCGCCGGCGACGCGATCGTCCTGGCCGCCGGCTCGCAGCCGAACTTCTTCCGCACGCCCGGCGCCGCCGAGCACGCGTTCCCGCTCTACTCGCTCGATGACGCGCTGGCGCTACGCTCGCGGATCCTCGGCGTCTTCGAGGCGGCAGACCGCGACGCGTCGCTGATCGATCAGGGTGCGCTCTCGTTCGTCGTCGTGGGCGGCGGCCCGACCGGGGTCGAGCTGGCCGGTGCGCTGGCCGACCTCGTGGAGGAGACGATGGCGGAGGAGTACCACGACCTGGCCGTCACGTCGGTGCAGATCCATCTCGTCGACCTCGGCCCCACGCTGCTCGGGCCGTTCTCCGAGGACGCCCACGAGTACGTCGCCAAGGTCCTGGGCCGCAAGGGCGTCCGGATGCATCTCGGCGTCGCGGTGACCGAGGTCGGTGCCGGGCACGTCACGCTTGCCGATGGCACCACGCTGCGCACCCGCTGCGTCGTCTGGGGCGGCGGCATCATGGCGCCGGCCGTGGCCGGCGCGCTGCCCGACGCCCAAGGGCGCGGCGGACGTCTGACGGTCAGCTCCGACCTCTGCGTCGCCGGCGCGCCGGGCATCTACGCCGCCGGTGACATCGCCAACATCCCGGCGCCCGACGGCAGCGCCCTGCCCCAGCTCGGGTCGGTCGCGCTGCAGAGCGGCGTGCACGCCGCCGACACCGTCATGGCCGACCTGAGCGGGAAGCCGCGGTCGTCGTTTCACTACCACGACAAGGGCATCATGGCCATGATCGGGCGCGGCGCCGCGATCGCCGAAGTCGGGCCGCACCGCCACGAGCTGCACGGCGCGATCGCGTTCTCGGCCTGGCTCGGCGTCCACGCCCAGCTCATGACCGGCGTGCGCAACCGCATCGACGCGTTCGTCAGCTGGGGCTCGGACTACTTCTCCAAGCGCCGCGGCCCACAGATCCTCGACCACGCCGACGCGGCACCGATCGACTGGGACGAGGACCGCGCGCCGCCGCTAGCCACCACCGGACCGCAGCAGCGCTGAACGGCGACCGGCGGGACCAAAGGTCCCGCCGGCATATCACCGTCTCTCGATTCCTGTCGCTACCGACGCGAGACGCGTCGTGCGGTCCGTCGGCCTGTGCGTCGTGCGACGCGGCGAGCTCCGAACATGGTGATGAGCCTTTCGTGATCAGGAAGGGGAGCCGGCCTCAGCCGTCTCCAGGGAAGCGAGCTCCTCGGCCTCCTCGGCCGCCATCAGGCCGACGGCGACGAGGTCGAGCGGGCTGATGAAGCCGTCGCCGAGGCGGAAGCCGCCCGCGCGCATGATCGCGTCGCGCAGCGGCACGGCCCAGTGGTGCTCCAGGAGCACCAGCGCCGCGGCGGAGTCGTTGGGGATGTCGGCCAGGACGTCCCACTCGTCGGCGTCGCGGAAGACCTGCGGGGCGCCGCCGGCAGCGCCCGCGTCGGCACCCGCGGCCATCCCCTCCTCGCCGTCGATGCCGAGGCCGACCAGCGCGCCGACCACGGTGCCGAGCTCGACCGCCTCGGCCTCGGTGAGGTTGCTGAGGTGCTCGACCTCGAGCTCCCCGTCAGCGTCCTTGTAGACGGCGAGCGCATCGATGACACGGACCGTGTCGCTCTCACGCAGGCGCTCGAGCTCCTCGATGATCTCACCGTGGAACTTGGGGTGGTTGAAGCCCAGCACGATCAGCTGAACCGGCCCGATGGCCATGGCTGTTCCCTTCGTCGTCGCAGCAGGTCGCCCCGATGGTGGCCCTCCGCGCACGGGCGGGCATCATCCGGTCCGGGTGATGCCCTGAGCGCCGGGACTGGGCTGTACTCAGCCGATGCCCGATCCGCTCGTGCTGCTGCGAAGCAGGAGCTATGTCCAGCTGCTCGTGGTCGCAGCGCTGATCGGCATCCCGGTCTCGGCCGTGGCCTACGGCTTCCTCAAGCTCGTCGACGTCCTCCAGACCGAGCTCTTCGACGACCTCCCCGGACAGCTCGGATTCGCCACCACGCCGGCGTGGTGGCCGCTGCCGATCCTCGCGCTGTCGGGGCTGCTGACCGCGCTGGCGATCATGCGCCTGCCCGGCACCGGCGGGCACTCGCCGGCCGATGGCTTCCACGCCGGCGGCGCCGTCGAGCCCGTCGACGTGCCCGGGATCTTCCTCGCCGCGTTGGCGACGCTGGGCTTCGGCGCCGTGCTCGGCCCGGAGGCGCCGCTGATCCTGATCGGCAGCGGCCTGGGCGTGCTGGCCGTGCGCCTCGCCGCCCGCGATGCGCCCGACCAAGCAGCGACCATCGTCGCGGCCGCCGGCAGCTTCGCCGCGATCAGCTCGCTGCTGGGCTCGCCGCTGCTGGGCGCCTTCCTGCTCCTGGAGGCCGCCGGCCTGGGCGGACCGATGCTCGGCCTGGTGCTCCTGCCCGGCCTCCTCGCGGCCGGCGTCGGCTCGCTGGTCTTCGTCGGGTTGGACTCCCTCACCGGCTTCGGGACGCTGAGCCTGGCCATCCCCGACCTGCGCGCCGTGGGCCACCCGACCGGCACCTGGCTGGCGTGGGCGCTGGCGTTCGGGCTCGTCGCCCCGTTCCTCGGCCGCGGGATCACGCTCCTCGCGGTGGCCGTCCGGGCGCGCACCGAGCCCCGCATGCTCGTGACGATGCCCGCGCTCGGCATCGTCATCGGCGGGTTGGCGGTCGCCTTCGGCCAGGCGACCGGCAAGCCCGCCACCGAGGTCCTGTTCTCCGGCCAGTCCGCGCTCGGGCCGCTGATCGACGGCGCGTCGACCTGGTCGGTCGGCGCGCTGCTGGCGCTCGTCGCCGCCAAGGGCCTGGCCTACAGCCTCTCGCTCAGCAGCTTCCGCGGCGGCCCGGTGTTTCCGGCGATGTTCCTCGGCGCGGCGGCCGGCATCGCCGCTTCCCACCTCCCCGGCCTGCCGCTGATCCCGGCCGTGGCGATGGGGATCGGCGCGATGTGCACCACCATGCTCACGCTGCCGCTGACCTCCACCCTGCTGGCGACGCTGCTGCTCGGGACCGACGGCACGAACGTCATGCCGGTCGTGATCGTCGCGGTCGTCGTCAGCCATGTGGTCACCGCGCGGCTGACGCCGCTCGTTCATCCGGATCAGGTGATGACCGACGACGGCACCGGCCCGAGCATCCCGCCATGGCCTCCGCCGACGTCCTCGTCATCTTCGGCATCACCGGCGACCTCGCCAAGGTGATGACCCTGCGGTCGCTGTACCGGCTCGAACGCCGGGGGCTGCTGACGTGCCCGATCGTCGGCGTGGCCGTCGACGACTGGACCGTCGACGACCTCAAGCTGCGCGCGCGGGAGGCGATCGTCGACGGGGGCGAGACGCTCGACCCCGAGGTGTTCGATCGCTTCGTGGCCCGCATGAGCTACGTCTCGGGCGACTTCGCCGACCCCACGACCTTCGAGCGCGTCGCGGCCGCGATCAAGGGCAAGGAGATGCCGGTCTTCTACCTCGAGATCCCGCCCTTCTTGTTCGGCGGTGTGGTCAAGGGGCTCTCCGACGCCGGCCTGACCGCGAACGCCCGCGTCGTCGTGGAGAAGCCGTTCGGCCACGACACCGACTCGGCCCGCGCGCTCGCGGCCGAGATCCACCAGTACCTCGACGAGTCCCAGCTGTTTCGCATCGACCACTTCCTCGGGAAGATGGGCCTCGTCGAGATCCTGTACCTGCGCTTCGCCAACGCGATGCTCGAGCCGGTCTGGAACCGCAACTACCTCTCCTCGGTGCAGATCACGATGGCCGAGAGCTTCGGCGTCGAGGACCGCGGCCACTTCTACGACCCGGTCGGTGCGCTGCGCGACGTCGTCGTCAACCACATGATGCAGGTGGTCGCCGCCGCGGCGATGGAGGCTCCCGCGGGTCGGGATCCGTCAACGGTCAAGGACGCGATCGCCTCGCTGTTCAAGGCGATGCCGGAGGCCGATCCCAGCGCCTACGTCCGCGGCCAGTACGACGGCTATCGCGAGACCCCCGGCGTCGCGCCCGACTCGACGACCGAGACGTACGCCGCGATGCGCCTGGAGGTCGACAACTGGCGCTGGTCGGGCGTGCCGTTCTTCCTGCGCACCGGCAAGCACCTCCCGATCACCCAGACCGAGCTGCGGCTGGTCTTCGAGCGCCCGCCGCGCCTCGGATTCGGCGCGTTCGCTCGCAGCCCGGAGCCCGACCAGCTCGTCGTCAAGCTCGACCCGACGACCGGCGTCCGGCTGCTGCTGGAGGCCCAGCACGGCGACCCGCCCGACGGTGCGCCGATCCACCTCGACATGGAGTTCGCCCAGGAGGGCGGCGAGGGCCCCGCGCCCTACGAGGTCCTGCTGCTGGCCGCCATGCGCGGCGAGGCCACGCGCTTCACCCGCCAGGACGGCGTCGAGCAGGCGTGGCGCGTCATGCAGCCGCTGCTCGACGCGCCGCCGCCGGTCCACGGCTACGCGCAGGGCAGTTGGGGGCCGGAGGCCTGCGACCGCCTCGTCGCCGGCCACGGACGCTGGCACGCGCCGTGGGCCGCGGCGTGAGCTGGCAGCCCAGCTCACCGAAGCTGCGCCCGCTGCGGCTGGCGCTCGCCTGGGGCGTCTCGGCCGCCGCGGTGTGGGTGACCGCGTGGATGCTGCCCGGCTTCAGCCTCGGCCACAGCGGCGCGGCGGTCACCGCGGCGCTGGCGATCGCGCTGCTCAACGCCGTGCTGCCGCCGGTGCTCGCGGCGTTGCGGCTCCCCTACATGCTGATCACCGGGTTCCTGTTGGTGTTGGTCGCCGACGCCCTCGTGCTGCAGGGCGCCGCGGCGCTGCTGGCCGACGAGGACGTCCACATCGCCGGCTTCGGCGACGCCCTGCTGGCGGCGCTCGTCATCACGGCCGTGAGCATGGTGCTGCAGATCATCCTCGGCACCAACGACGACGACGACGAGTACTCGCTGCGCGTCACCCGCCGCATCGCCAAGCGCCAGGGCGCCAGCGCCCCGACCGACGTGCCGGGGATCCTGTTCCTGGAGATCGACGGCCTCGGCCTGCCGATCCTGCGGGCCGCGATGCGGGACGGCAGCGCGCCCAGCATGGCGCGCTGGATCGCACGGGACGGCTACCGCCTGGCCGAGTGGGAGACCGACCTGTCGTCGCAGACCGGCGCCAGCCAGGCCGGGATCCTGCTGGGCTCCAACGACGACATCCCCGCCTTCCGCTGGGTCGAGAAGGAGGCGGGCCGCATGATGGTCTGCTCCTCGCCGGAGGACTGCGCGGAGATCGAGCGTCGCCACGCGACCGGCGTCGGGCTGCTGGTCGACGGCGGCGCCAGCCGCGGCAACCTGCTCTCCGGCGAGGCGGAGGAGACGATTCTGACGGTCAGCCGCGCCGACGCCGAGCGCGGGCCGAACCCGGGCTACCGGGCGTTCCTGGCCAACGGCTTCAACGTCACGCGGACGCTCGTCCTGTTCTGGTTTGAGGTCGGGATCGAGGTGACCTCGGCGCTGCGCGCCGCGCGCCGCGACGTCCGCCCGCGCGGGCACCGCGGCGGCTCCTACCCGTTCCTGCGCGCCGCGCTGTGCGTGTTCGTGCGCGACCTGATCGTCCACGGCGTCCTGACCGACATGATGCGCGGGCGGCCGGCGGTCTACGCGACGTTCTCCAGCTACGACGAGGTTGCTCATCATTCGGGGTTGCAGCGCGTCGACACGATGGAGGCGCTGCGCAAGCTCGACCAGCAGTTTGGTCGCATCAGTCGGGCCCGCAGGTACGCGCCGCGGCCGTACGAGATCGTCGTGCTCTCCGACCACGGCCAGACCCAGGGGGCGACCTTCAAGCAGCGAAATGGCTACGGACTCGACGAACTGGTCAAGCGATCCCTGAGCGGGGGCGAGGTGGCCGAGTTCGCCGGCGGCGACGAGCAGTCGGCGATGGCCGCCCATGCGCTTGGCGAGGCGACCGGCCGCGACTCGAAGAAGCCGGCCAAGAATGACGTCTCGGGTCGCGATGTCGTGGTTCTCGGTTCCGGCAACCTGGGCCTCGTGTACCTGATGCAGGAGTCGCGGCGCCTGACGCTCGAGGAGATCGAGGAGGGCCACCCGAACCTGATCACGGCACTGCGCGAGCACCCGCACGTCGGCTGGCTG
>NZ_DASYJG010000063.1:0-13177 GCF_035996765.1 Baekduia sp. | reverse complement strand
TGGCGTCCCCCGGCTGAACGAGCGCGAAATACGCCGCGGCATTGGCCTGCGATCCGGAGTGAGGCTGGACATTTGCGTACGCCGCGCCGAACAGCTTCTTCGCCCGGTCGATGGCGAGCTGCTCGGCGATGTCGACGAACTCGCAGCCGCCGTAGTAGCGCCTGCCCGGGTACCCCTCGGCGTACTTGTTGTTGAGCACCGAGCCCTGACACTCCAGGACCGCGATCGGGGCGAAGTTCTCCGAAGCGATCATCTCCAGCGTCCGCTGCTGGCGGTCGAGCTCCTGGGAGATCGCGTGGGCGACTTCGGGGTCGACCTCCGCAAGCGGGAGGTTGAAGAAGTCGGGGCTCAGATCGGAAGACACGGCGGCAAGGCTCCTTTTACGGTTCCGATGGATGCCCAGGCGCGCGGCAGAACTGAAAGCGTCGCTTCCCGGAGGTCGGTTCCTCCCGTGGCGCCAGTCGCGACTCCTCCGACGGTATCAGCCAACGATCGGAGATTGAACGGCCGAACCGTCAAGCTCTGAGATCTGACCGACGCGGCGCGCGTGGCGCCCGCCTTCGAACGTCGTGCGCAGGAAGCGCTCGACGATCGCGTCGGCCTGATCGGGCGCCAGCCGCGCGCCCGACAGGGTCACGGCGTTGGCGTCGTTGTGGCGCCGGGCCATCTCGACCTCGGATGGATCGTGCGCGTTGACGGCGCGGACCCCCGCGACCTTGTTGGCGACGATCGCCACGCCGACGCCCGAGCCGCAGGCGAGCACCGCGCGCTGGGCCTGGCCCTCGCCGACGAGGCGTGCCGCCTGCTCGGCGTAGGCCGGGTAATCGACCGAGTCGGGAGTCGCAGTTCCGACGTCAACGATCTCGTGTCCCGCGGCCAGCAGCACGTCCTTGACGTGCTCCTTGAGGTGGTACCCCGCGTGGTCGGACCCGATGGCGATGACCATGTGGCGCGCAATGTACAGCGAAGCGGCGTGCAGGGGAACGGCAATGCCCCGACCACGGTCAGTGATCAGGCGATCAGGCCGTCGAGCCTCGCGGCGACGCAGCTGCGCGCGACCGCGCCCTCGCGGACGACGTCCCACGCGCCGTCGAGCTCGAAGCGCCGCAAGTCGACCACCGTCGAGGCCGTGCCGGCCAGCTCGCCGGCGTCGAGGACCATGTCAACCTCGTCACGGATCTCCTCCGGGACATCGGCGAGCCGGTGGGCCTCGGGGCCGCCGGCGAGGTTGGCCGAGGACTGCAGCACCGGCCAGCGCACGGCGGCCAGTGCGGCCGCGGCGGGGCCGAGCGCGGGCACGCGCAGGCCCAACGTCTCGACGTCCGGCCCGCAGGCCAGCGGAAAGCGATGCGCCGGGTTGGGCAACAGCAGCGTGACCGCGCCGGGGAGCAGCCCCTCGAGGGCGGCCACGGTGCGCGGACCGAGCTCGGGCAGCGCGGCGAGCGCGAGCTCCAGCGAGAAGAGCAGGACCGCGGCCGGCTTGTCGGGCCGCCGGCCCTTGATCGCGTAAAGCCGCTGGACCGCCTCGTCGGTGTCGGGGTCGCAGGCCAGGCCGTAGACGGTGTCGGCGCCGAAGAGCGCGACGCCGCCGACGGCCATGCAGCGCTCGAACGTCGCGGCCTGATCGGACGTGATCATCGTTCTCCTACAACAACGCGCTCGTGGCCCGCGAGATCAGTCACCGTGTCGACCTCCGGGAAGCCCGCCGCGACGACGAGCGCCCGGACCGACGGCGCCTGGCCCGCACCGACCTCCAGCGCGACCATCGTCGCCTGCGTCGCGGCCGCCTGCGTCAGCAGCGGACGGATCGTCCGCAGTCCGTCGGCGCCGGCGAAGAGCGCGAGGCCCGGCTCGTGCGCGACGACCTCGGGCGCCATCGTCGCCCGGTCGCCGTCCTGCACATAGGGCGGGTTGGAGACGATGACGTCGAGCGCCGGGTCGATGCCGTCGAGCAGGTCGCCCTGGCTGAAGGACACGTCGAGGCCCAGGCGGGCACCGTTGGCGCGCGCGACGGCGAGCGCGTCGGGGCTGACGTCTGAAGCGCTGACGCGCAGGTCGGGCCGCTCGTCCTTGAGCGCCAGCGCGATCGCGCCCGAGCCCGTGCCGACGTCATGCACCCGCGCGCCCGAGGGCAGCTCAAGCAGCGCCTCGACGAGGTGCTCGGTCTCGGGACGCGGCACCAGCACGCGCGCGTCGACCTCCAGCTCGAGGTGGCGAAAGCCCTTGCGGCCGACGAGGTAGGCGACGGGAACACGCTCGACCGTGCGCCGCCGGATCGCGTCGCGAAACCAGCGCCCGGCCTCACCGTCGACCTCGCGGTCGGGGTCCAGCCACAGCGCCGTGCGGTCGACGCCAAGCGCGTGGCCGAGCAACACCTCGGCGTCCAGCCGCGGGTTCTCGACCTTGGCGCCGTTGAGCGCGACAAGTGCCGAGTCGAGCGCCTCACGGACGCCGGTGCCCGCGAACGGCGAGGGCGCCATCAGGCTGCTTGCTCCTCCAGGCCCCGCCGCTTCTCGTCGTCCTGCAGCGCGGCGGTGAACTCGTCGAGCTCGCCCTCCAGGACCGCGTCGAGGTTGTGGGCGGTGAGCTTGATGCGGTGGTCGGTCACGCGGCGCTCACCGTAGTTGTAGGTCCTGATCTTCTCGGCGCGATCGCCGGTGCCAACCTGGGAGCGGCGCGCGTCGGCGGCGGCGGCCTGCTGCTCGGCGAGCGCCCGCTCGTAGAGGCGCGCGCGCAGGACGCGCATCGCCTTCTCGCGGTTCTGCAGCTGGCTCTTCTCGTCCTGCATGGCCACGGCGATGCCCGACGGCTTGTGGGTGATCCGCACTGCCGAGTCGGTGGTGTTGACCGACTGGCCGCCCGGACCGCCAGAGCGGTAGACGTCGATCTGCAGGTCGTTGGCGTCGATGTGGATGTCGACGTCCTCGGCCTCGGGCAGCACGGCGACCGTGGCGGTCGAGGTGTGGATGCGGCCCTGGGACTCGGTGGCGGGCACGCGCTGGACGCGGTGCGTCCCACCCTCGAACTTGAAGATCGAGTAGGCGCCGTCGCCGGTGATCGAGAACGTGTACTTGCCGTCGCCGACATCCAGCGCCTCGGTCTTGAAGCCCCTGCGCTCGGCGTAGCGGGTGAACATCCGGTAGAGGTCGCCGGCCCAGAGGCCCGCCTCCTCCCCGCCGGCGCCACCCTGGATCTCGACGATGACGTTCTTGTCGTCGTTGGGATCGGGCTCGACCATCGCGAGGCGGATCTCCTCCTCGAGCTCCTCGATACGCGCCTCAGACGTGCGCAGCAGCTCGCGCAGCTCGGGATCCTCACCCTCGGCCAGCAGCTCGCGCGCACCGGCAGCGTCGTCGGTGGCATGGCGCCAGTCCTCGGCCAGTTTGGCAGCAGGCTGCAGGCGCCGGTACTCGCGCCCGACCTCGGCATAGCGGTTGCGATCCGAGATGACGTCGGGCTCGGTGATGAGGCGACCAACCTCGGCGAAACGGGTCTCGATCTGCTCGACGAGGGACTCGATCATCGACGACCGAGCGTACCGATCGACGGCGTCGCGCTAGGCGACGACCTCCATGCCCATCCGATCCTCCTCGGAGGCACCCATTGGGTTCTCCACGGCGAGGACGGCGTTCATGGCGGCGATGGCGACGGCGAGCTGATCGAGGTCGGGCTCGCGCGTCGTCAGCTTCTGCAGCATCAGGCCGGGGTACATGACCGCGCGCACCCAGCGGCGGCGGCGGTTCTTGCCGGCGAACTTGATCAGCTCGAAGGAGATGCCGGCGATCAGCGGCACGCCGACGATGCGCGTCAGCACGAGCCAGTACCAGGCGGGCAGGCCGAGCGGCGCGAAGACGAAGATCGCGACGATCATCACGACGAGCAGGAAGCTCGTGCCGCAGCGCGGGTGCAGGCGGCTGAAGCGCTGCGCGTTTTCCGGCGTCAGCTCCAGCTCGGCCTCGTAGCAGGAGATCGTCTTGTGCTCGGCGCCGTGGTACTCGAAGACGCGGCGCAGGTCGCGCAGCCGCGAGAGCGCCAGCAGGTAGCCGAGGAAGATCGCGGTGCGCAGGAGGCCCTCGACCAGCCAGAAGAGGAACGAGGAGTTCAGCTGATCCTTGATCAGGCTCGTGAGCCCGACCGGGATGACGAAGAAGAGGCCGATCGCGAGCACGAGGGCGACGACGACCGTGCCGGCCCAGACGCCGCCGGAGATCTCCTTCTCGTCCTCGGGCAGCTGCGCGTTGGCGCTGATGCCCAGCGCCTTGAAGCCGATGCCGAGCGACTCGCCGAGCGCGACGACGCCGCGGACCAGCGGCAGCCGCAGCAGGCGGTGCTTCTTGAGCACGGAGATCAGCGGATGGCTGACGACCTCGATCTCGCCGAGCGGGATCTCGTCGACCTCGAGCCCGCCCTCCTTCAACTGCTCGGGCAGCGGCTTGCGAACGGCGACGGCCCACGTGGAGACGCCGCGCATCATCACGCCCTCGAGGACGGCCTGGCCGCCGACGGGAGCGTCGCGCTGTGCGACCAGGGCGTCACCGAACGCACCGTCCCCGACGGCTACTGCTGCGCCGTCGGTGGAGCGCGGTGCGTCCGGCATCGCGCTGGAGCTAGTCCTTCGTGCCGGCGGCGCGAGCCTGGCGGCGCTTGAAGCGGTCGATGCGCCCGCCGGTGTCCATGATCTTCTGCTTGCCCGTGTAGAACGGGTGGCACTCAGCGCACACTTCGACGTGGATCTCGGCCTGCGTCGAACGCGTGTAGAAGTCGTTGCCACACGTACAGGTGACGTGCGAAACGACGTACTCCGGGTGGATTCCTGTCTTCATGATCTCCCTGAGTGTAGCGTCACGCGACCCTCCGGAACCGCTCCTATGCCAGCGGGCAGGGGCGTTGCACGGCGTCGTCGCCCTCGACGCTCTCGGCCACGGTGTTGGCGACGTCAAGCGTGATCGTGATCGTGCTGCCAGGGGTGCACTTCGGCGCGGCGAGCAGGCCGGTCACCCGGCCACCGGCGGGGATCGGCCCGAGCGTGACGGGGTCGGACACGGTGCCGTCAACGGTGATCGTCACGGCAAACGGCGGGGCGTCGCCATGTCCCTCGTTGCCGATCGACACGTCGTAGGCCGCGGTGGTCTTGCTGACCGAGGTCGCGGCGGCGCCGTCCAGAACGAGGTCTGGACGGGGATCGGGCTGCTCGCAGATCGGCGTGGTCCGGACCGTCGTGCGCTGGACGTGGCCCTTGGCGTCGAGCCAGCGGAAGGTGATCACCGCGCGGTAGCCGGCGGGCGCGGTCAGCGCCTCGACGCGCTTGGTGAAGACGAAGGCCTGGCGGCGCGGATCGGACTTCTCCCAGCCGCCCCAACCGGGGACCGCGATCTTCTTGAAGGTCCCCTTGGGCCCGACGCCCAGACGCTGGATCAGCACAAAGCGCATCTGCATGCGCTTGGTCTGGGTGGCTGCCGGCATCGCGCCGGTGAACGCCGCGGCACGTGACGCGTCGTCGGCGCCCGTCGTGCAGGTGGTCGTCTTGGCCGACAGCGTGACCTTGTCGGCGCTGGCCTGCGCGGTCCCGCTGCCGAGAGCGAGGAGAGCGAGCAGGGCGATGAGCGTGGGGCGGCGCATACGTTCTTACGAACAAGAGTACGGGTGCGGGGTTGCGGTCAACGACGAAGGGGCGCCCTTTCGGGCGCCCCTTCGTGCTGCACTGCTCCGGCGTTCGCCCGCGAGCGATCGCCAAGCTTCTAGGTCTGCTGGTAGAGCGGACCGTCGCCGCCCTCGGGCGTCGTGAGGCGCCCGCCCTTGGCGGTGATCGCGCCGCACTGCACGCAGTTGGTGTAGTTGACGATCACGTCGACGTCGCCGTGCTCGGGCGCGTCGTCGGGGATCTCGTAGACCCCGGCCGGGCACATCCACTTCCACGTCTCGGCAACCTCGCGCGGGACGTTCTTCTTGACGCGGATGTGGTTGGGCGCGTCGTCGCGGGTCGCGTTGCCGGTGATGAACACCGACGACAGCTTGTCGAACGTGTACTTGCCGTCCGGCTTGGGATAGCTGTCCTTGGACTTGCCCACGAACATCGGGATGCTGTCGTTGCGGTGCCAGGCCAGCTTGCCCGGCGGGAGCTTGCCCTTGGTGATCTGCGCGAGGCCCGAGAGCGGGCCGCCCAGGAGCAGGCCCTTCTGCAGCGGCTGACGGCCGTTGCGGACCTCGTAGAGCTCCTTGCCGATCGACGACTGCTCGACGGCGTCCTCGTAGGGCTCCAGCGAGGTCTCGCCGTTCTTGAGCGCGTTGTAGATCGTCTCGCCGGCCAGGATGCCGGACTTGATGCAGTGATGGACGCCCTTGAGCGCCAGCGTGTCGACCATGCCGGCCGAGTCGCCGACCAGCAGCGCGCCCGGCATCGACAGCTTGGGCATCGACCAGTAGCCGCCGCCCGGCAGCGCCTTGGCGCCCCAGCCGACCCGCTCGCCGCCCTCGAGGATCCCGCGGACCAGCTTGTGGGTCTTGAACTGCTGCAGCAGGTCGTGGACCGAGGTGGTGGCGTCGGCGTAGTCGAGCTCCACGACGAAGCCGATCGAGACCAGGTCGTCCCCGGTCTTCTCGTCCTTCATCGGGTAGATCCAGGAGCCGCCGACCTGGCCGTACTTCGACGATAGTTTCAGCGGCCACGGGCCCATCGTGTGGATCAGGCGATCCAGCGGCTTGGGGACCTTCCAGATCTCCTTGACCCCGAGCTCCCAGACCTGGGGCTCAGCGCCCGCGGCGAGGTCGAACTCGCGGATCGCGGGACCGGTGAGGTGGCCCCAGCAGCCCTCGGCCAGCACCGTGAACTGCGCGGTGATGTCCGTGCCCGGCTCGAAGTTGCCCAGCGGCTGGCCGTCCTTGCCGCGGCCCTTGTCGCCGGAGCGAACGCCCTTGACGCGGCCGTCCTCGACCAGCAGCTGCGTGGCCGCCGTCTCGGTCAGCACGTAGGCGCCGGCCTCCTCGGCCAGCCGCTGCTGGTAGCGGGCCAGCGCGGAGACCGAGATGACCTCGTTGCCGTGGTTCTTGAACGGCGGCGGCGTCGGGATCCGCAGCGAGATGTTCTCGCTGGGCGTGAGGTACACGGCCTCCTTGTGCACCTCGCCGAAGGCCCACCCCTCCTTGCGCCAGTCCTCGCGCGTCAGGTCGGGGTAGAGCTCCTCCAGCGGGCCGGGCCTGACGACCGCACCGGACAGGTTGTGCCCACCGCAGACCTTGGCCTTCTCGATGACGGCGACCGGGACCTCGCCCAGGCGCTCGAGCGTCTCCGGATCGTCAGCGAGAAGCTGCAACAGGCGGTTGGCCGTGGCCAGGCCCGCCGTGCCGCCACCGACGATGGCGACACCGACCTCGATGCGCTCGTCCTCGTCATCGAGCGTGCGCTTGATGAACTCCTGCTGCGGGTCGACCGGCGGCGGGTACGCCGCCGGCACGACCTTGCCGTTGCCGTTCGAGCCGCTCATGGCGCTAGCCCTTGCGGGCCTTCACCGCCTCGGTGAGCTTCGGCAGGATCTTGTTGAGGTCGCCGACGATGCCGAGGTCGGAGAACTCGAAGATCGGCGCGTTGGCGTCCTTGTTGATGGCCACGATGTTCTCCGAGGCCTGCATGCCGACCTTGTGCTGGATCGCGCCGGAGATGCCCGCGGCGAGGTACAGCTTCGGCGCGACGGTCTTGCCCGTCTGGCCGATCTGCGCCGCGTAGGGGTACCAGCCGGCGTCGACCACGGCGCGCGTGGCGGCGACGGCGGAGTTGCCGCCGAACGCCGAAGCCAGGTCCTCGGCGAGCTGGAAGCCCTCCGCCTTGCCCAGGCCGCGACCGCCGGCGACGAGGATGCTCGCACCCTCGATGTCGACGTCGGCGCCGCGCTGCTCGCCACGGGTGACGATGTTGGCCTGCTGGGCCTGCGTGGACAGCTCGGTCGTGATGTTCTCCACCGGGGCATCTCCCCCGCCGGTCTCCTTCACCTCGAACGCGTTGAGGCGGGCGATGATGATGCCCTTGTCCTTGTAGCGCGAGGTGGAGATCGACGAGTCGCCCAGGATCGGGCGCTCGGCCACCAGCTTGCCGTCGACGACGTTGACGCCCGTGACCTCCATGGTCACGCCGGCGTCGATGCGCGCGGCCAGGCCGGCGCCGATCTCGAAGCCGAGCAGGCCGCCGCCGAAGACGGCGTACTGGTAGTCGCCGCCGTCAAACAGCTTGCCCAGCGTGTCGATGACGGGGCCGGCGAGGCCCTCGGGGCCGTCGGCCTTGTAGACCTTCTTGGCGCCGTACTTGCCCAGCGTGGCGGCCAGCTCGTCGCTGACGCCGGGGGCGACGACGACCGCGTGGGCCTCGCCGCCGAGCTCGCCCGCCAGGCGGGATGCCTCGGCGACCGCGCCGAGCGAGTTCTTGTTGAAGGCGCCCTCGTAGTGGAGCGCGTAGACCAGGATGTTGCTCATCGCTGTGGTTCCTCTCTTCTCAGCCGTCGGCTAGGCCAGGAGCTTGCGCTCGTCGAGCCAAGCGATGATCTTCTGGACGGTGTCGTCGGTGTCCTCGTCCTCGATGATGAGGCCGGCGGACTTGGACGGCGGGGCCTTGAAGTCCCCGCACTGGACGTTGGAGCCCTCGGCGCCGACCTTCGACGCGTCGATCTCGGCGTCGCCGGCGGACACGGCGTCCAGCGGCTTCTTCTTGGCGCCCATGATCGCCTTCAGCGACGGGTAGCGCGGCTCGTTGATCGCGTCGCCGACCGAGATGACGGCCGGGAGCTTGACCTTGACGGTGTCGTAGCCGTACTCGGCCTGACGCTCGCAGGTGAGCTCGTCACCGGCGATGTCGAGCTTGATGACCTGGGTCAGCGACGGCTGGCCGAGGTACTCGGCCACGACGGCGCCGATCGTGTAGCACTCGCCGTCGTCGGACTGCTGACCGAGCAGGACGAGGTCGGGGCTCTCACGCTTGAGGACCTGGGCCAGCGCGTAGCCGGTGGCGGCCACGTCGGAGCCGGCCAGGGCCGGATCGCTCAGGTGGACGGAGCGGTCGGCACCCAGCGAGACGGCCTTGTGCAGCGCGCGCACGGCGGTCTCGGGGCCCATCGTGACGGCGATGATCTCGTCGACCGCGACGGCGCCGCCTTCCTTGATCTGCATCGCAGCCTCGATGGCGTGCGTGTCATACGGGTTGAGGTTCTTCTCTCCGCTGCGATCCAAACGACCCGAATTCGGGTCGATGCGCTTCTGGACGGCGGCGTCCGGGACTTCCTTGACCAACACGGCGATCTTCACGGTGTCAGGGCCTCCTGTGGCGAACGAACGACTGGGATGGTACCCGCTTCGTTGATTGACGAGTCAATCGGGCGCGGTAACCGCACTGCTCCTACGTATGCATCCGGCCGCATGCCGTCCTAGACGACGGAGTCGGACCCGCCGACCCGCGCGGCTTCGACGGCAGACCGGATGAAGTCGATGATGTCCTGCGTGGGCGCGCCCGGCGTGAAGACCTCGGCGACGCCGAGCTCCTTCAGCGGCGCGATGTCGTCGGTGGGGATCGTGCCCCCGACGGTGACCAGCACGTCGTCGATGCCCTGCTCGGCGAGCAGCTTGACGATGCGCGGCACGAGCGTCATGTGGGCGCCCGAGAGGATCGACAGCCCGACGGCGTCGGCGTCCTCCTGGATGACGGTCTCCACGATCTGCTCCGGGGTCTGATGCAGCCCCGTGTAGATGACCTCCATGCCCGCATCACGCAGGGCGCGGGCGATGATCTTGGCTCCGCGGTCGTGTCCGTCAAGCCCGGGCTTGGCGACGACGACGCGGATCTTGCGCTGGGTGGCTGCGGCAGACATGGTCGTTTCCTTCCGGCTGGCGACAGTCCGGAGGCCGCGGGATCGTAGCGCTCGGGGCCAGGATTGCGCTTCCAGACGGATAGGCTGCGCGGCGCGATGGCGGAGATCGAAGTCGGCGACGTGGTCCTGGCGCGCGGTGCGACCGGGCGCTTCCATGCCGTCGTGGCCGGCGTCCGCCTCGGCCGCCTGGCCATCGAGCGGTGCGACGGACGGGCCTCGGCGCCGCTCTCACCGCGCGACGTCGTGACCGTGTACAAGCGTGCCGGCGCGCCGGACTCGGAGCCGCGGGTGAAGCGGCTCCGGCCCAGCGGCCAGCTCAAGCTGGACCTCGAGTAGCGCGCTACTTGACCTTGATGGTCATCTTCATGCCGGGGGCATGGATGGTGCACAAGATGGTGTAGGTGCCCTTCTTGGTCAGCTTCTTAGAGAAGCTGCCCTTGACTTGGGTCGTGGACTTGAACTTCGCCGGGCCCTTGGTGACGGTGACGTTGTGCGGGGCCTTGCCCTTCCACACCCACTTGACCGTCGTGCCCTTCGACACGGTGAGCTTGTTGGCGACGAACTTGTTGTCCTTGACCTGGACGGTCTTGGTGGCGGCGAGGGCCGGGATGGCCAGCGTGCCGGCGGCGAGCGCCGTTGCGGCAGCGGCGGCGATGAGCTTCTTCATGGGACGGGTCTCCTCCTGGTGGCGGGGCGACGGCTAGAACACCGGGGTCTCGGTGTAGGAGCCGAACACCTCCTGCAAGGCTCCGATGATCTCACCTTCGGTCGCGTGAACCCGCGCGGCGTCCAGGAGATGCGGCATGAGGTTGACGTCCTCGCGCGCCGCGGCCTCCTTCAGCGCGGTCAGCGTCTGCTGCACGGGCTCTGATGCCCGGCGGCCCTTGACGGCGGCGACGCGGTCGAGCTGCTTGCGCTCCAGCGCCGGGTCGATGCGCAGCAGCGGCGTCTGGGAGTCGTCGCCTTCGAGGTAGTGGTTGACGCCCACCACGACGCGGTCGCCGTGGTCGATGCGGCCCTGGAGCTCGTAGGACGCGTCGGCGATCTCGCGCTGGCAGAAGTTCTGCTTGACGGCTTCGACCATCCCGCCGAGCTCGTCGATGCGACGGAAGTAGTCGTAGGCCGCCTCCTCCATCCGGTCGGTCAGCGCCTCGACGAAGTAGCTGCCGCCGAGCGGGTCGATCGTGGAGGTCACGCCGGTCTCGTGGGCGATGATCTGCTGGGTGCGCAGCGCGATCCGCACCGCCTCCTCGGTCGGCAGCGCGAGCGCCTCGTCGTAGGAGTTGGTGTGCAGCGACTGGGTGCCGCCGAGCACGCCGGCCAGGGCCTCGATCGCCGTGCGGGTGATGTTGTTGAGCGGCTGCTGGGCGGTGAGGCTGACGCCCGCGGTCTGCGTGTGGAAGCGCATCAGCCACGACTTGGGGTTCTTGGCGCCGAAGGTGTCGCGCAGCTCGCGCGCCCAGATGCGGCGGGCGGCGCGGTACTTGGCGATCTCCTCGAAGAAGTCGATCTGGGCGTTGAAGAAGAAGCTCAGCCGCGGGGCGAAGTCGTCGACGTCGAGGCCGCGGTCGACGGCCTGCTGGACGTAGGTCAGCCCGTCCTTGAGCGTGAAGGCAAGCTCCTGCTGGGCGGTCGAGCCGGCCTCGCGGATGTGGTAGCCGGAGATGGAGACCGGATGCCAGCGCGGCATCGTCTCGGTGCACCACTGCACCATGTCGCCCATCAGGCGCATCGCCGGGTCGACCGGGAAGCACCACTCCTTCTGGGCGATGTACTCCTTGAGGATGTCGGCCTGGATCGTGCCGCCCAACCGCTCGGTGGGCACGCCTTGCTCTTCTGCGGCGACGACGTAAAAGGCGAGCATGATCGCCGCGGGCGCGTTGATCGTCATCGAGACGCTGACCTCGCCGAGGTCGATGCCCTTGAAGAGGTCGCCCATGTCGACGGCGGTGTCGACGGCGACGCCCTCGCGCCCGACCTCGCCCAGCGACATCGCGTGGTCGGAGTCGTGGCCCATCAGCGACGGCATGTCGAAGGCGGTGCTCAGCCCGGTCTGGCCGTGGTCGAGGAGGTAGTGGAAGCGCTCGTTGGTCTCCTCGGCGGTGCCGAAGCCCGCGAACTGGCGCATCGTCCAGAGGCGGCCGCGGTACATCGAGGGGTAGACGCCGCGGGTGAAGGGGAAGCCGCCGGGGACGCCGATGCGGTCCTCGCCGTCGGGGCTGACCGCCACCACGTCGTCGGCCGTGTAGAGCGGCTTGACCTCCTCGCCCGAGAGCGTGAGGAACTCGGCGTCGCGCTCCGGCGTGGCGCCGTAGGCGGCCAGCCACTCCTCGTGGGTGGTGGGGACGACGGGGCGCTGCTGGGTGGCCATTTAGGAGGACTTCCTCATATCTCGTGGAGTCGGGATGTTACGCCAGGAAGTCCCCGGCGTCGAGACGCAGTGTGCGCAGGACGGTCGTAAGTCCTTCCTGCTCGTCGGGCGCCAGCGCGCCGAGGCCGAACTCGGCGGCGTTGAGCGTCTCGGTCGCGGCGCGGGCGGCGGCACGACCCGCGTCGGTGATGACCGCCAGCGTCGCGCGGCCGTCGCGCTCGGACGGGACGCGGGTCACGAGGCCGTCATCGGCCAGCGCGGCGACGATCGAGGAGGCCGAGGTGCGGTGGACCTGCAGGCGCTCGCCCAGCTTGCCGATCGGCAGCTCGCCGGAGCGCGTATAGGAGAGCAGCACGAGCGCCTCGTAGCGCGGGAACGTCAGGCCGTGGGGCTTGACGAGCTCGTTGAGACGCGCCATCAGCACCTGCTGGGCGCGCATGATCGAGGTGACGGCCGCCATCGGGCGCGACGGCTCGGCCCCCCAGCGCTCTTCCCAGTGGCGGCGCGCCTCGGCGACGGGGTCGATCCG
Source organism: Baekduia sp. (assembly GCF_035996765.1). Lineage (NCBI taxonomy): Bacteria > Bacillati > Actinomycetota > Thermoleophilia > Solirubrobacterales > Baekduiaceae > Baekduia > Baekduia sp. The sequence goes on along the minus strand of NZ_DASYJG010000063.1, from coordinate 432 downwards.
CAGCGGCGCCATGGGCTAGCGGGCGGCTTCGCCGAGCAGCGCGCGGGCGATGACGAGGCGCTGGATCTCGCTCGTGCCCTCGTAGATCTCGGTGACCTTGGCGTCGCGGTAGTAGCGCTCGGCCGGGAACTCCTTCGTGTAGCCGTAGCCCCCGAGCACCTGGATCGCCTCACCGGTCTGGCGCCGCGCGACGGCCGAAGCGAACAGCTTGGCCTGCGCGCCCTCGACGGTATGCGGCCGCCCGGCGGTCTTCAGCCGCGCGGCGCGCCAGGTCAGCGCGCGGGCCGCCTCGATCTCGGTCTGCATCTCGGCGAGCTTCTCCTGGATCGCGCCGAGGCGGGCGATCGGCGCACCGAACGCGTTGCGCTCCTTGGCGTACGCGGCGGCCACGTCGAGTCCCGCCTGGGCGATCCCCACCGCCTGCGCGGCGAT
>NZ_DASYJG010000062.1:0-45447 GCF_035996765.1 Baekduia sp. | reverse complement strand
CACGGCCCGCTCGGGGCCACCGAAGCCGGCGCATTCGAGCTTCGGGATTCCCGGCTCAACGCCCGCTCTGGCTCCTCGCGCACGCGGGTGGGGATGCTCGGCCTGTCCGGGCTGCTCGGCACCGGGTTGATCGTCTCGATCTCCGCGGCGGGGACCGACTCGCTGCTGCCGGAGTCGGTGCGGCCGGTCCCCCAGTGGCTCGCCGGCCCGTTCGGCGCCACCGGCCTAGGGCTCAGTGTCGGCGCGCTGATCGGCGTGATGACGCTGATGTTCATCTCCTATGCGGTCGCCGTTCAAGCGGCCGACCGCCTGTCGGCGCGGTCTGTGCTGATGACGATCGCGGCGCTGCACGCACTCGTCCTGCTGGCGCCGCCGCTCGTCTCCACCGATGTGTTCAGCTACCAGGCGTACGCGCGGATGGGAAGCATGTACGGCGCCAACCCGTATCTGCACGGGCCGTCGGCGATTGGCCTCGATCCGGTGTATCCGTTCATCGGCGCCAAATGGGTGTCAACGCCGACCGTGTACGGGCCGGTGTTCACCGTTCTGAGCTACACGCTGGCGTCCGCCTCGATCGCCGCCAGTGCGCTTGCCTACAAGGCGATCGCAGCGGTCTCGAGTCTCGCGATCGTCGCGATCGTGTGGAACACGGCGCGCCTTCGCGGCGTCGACCCGGTGAAGGCCGCAGCACTCGTCGGCCTCAACCCGCTGGTCGTCGTCTACGGCGTCGGCGGCGGCCACAACGACATGCTGATGCTGGCGCTGGCCGTCGCCGGGATCGCGCTCGCGCTTCAGCATCGCGACCGTCTCGGAGCGGGATCGATCGTCATCGGCGCCGGCGTGAAGCTGACCGCCGGCCTGTTCCTGCCGTTCACGCTCGCAGGCGCCGGGGGCCGCCTGTCGCGCAGCCGCCGGCGCGACGTGCTGGTCGGCGCCGGTGTCGCCGGCGCCGCGGTGGTCGCGCTGGGGTTCGCCGTGTTCGGCGTCGGACCGCTGCACCTGTTCGGATCGATCTCACAGAGCCAGAGCCAGGGCGACTGGCACAGCATCCCCGGATTCATCTCGACACGGATGGGACTCGGGACGGCGGGGCATGTGACCGGCATCGTGCTCGCGGTTCTGTTCGCCGTCGTCTTCTGCCGGCTGCTTCTGCACGTGTGGCGCGGCGAGCTCGACTGGATCGACGGCGCCGGCTGGATGATCGTCGCGCTGCTGATCACCGCCAGCTCGCTGCTGCCGTGGTACGTGGCCTGGCTGATGCCGCTTGCAGCGCTCGCCGCCGACAGACGTCTGTGGCGCGCTTCGATCGCGATGACCGGCGTGTTCCTCGCGGTCCAGGTCCTCGGATACATCCCCCATGGCCTGTCGATGCCGCTCCTCTAGCCCGCCAGCTCGAGATATGCCCGGCCACCTGAGATTCCGCCGCAACGGCGACGTCCGTACCATGAGCGCATGAGCGTGTCGCCTGACGTCAACGACGGCGGCCCGCGCAAGCTCGAGCTGCTCAGCGTCGTAGCTCCCATCTACAACGAGGAAGCGACGGTCGCGGAGTTTTATTCGCGCGTGTGCTCGGCGCTCGAAGGGCTGCCGTTCGAGCTCGTGCTGGTCGATGACGGCTCGACCGACCAGTCGCCCGCGCAGCTCGATCGACTGGCCATGCACGATCCGCGCGTGCGCGTGGTCTACCTGTCTCGCAACTTCGGCCACCAGACCGCGCTGACCGCCGGCCTCGACCACGCCCGCGGCGACGCCGTCGTGATGCTCGACGCCGACCTCCAGGATCCGCCCGAGGTGATCACAAGGATGCTCGATCACTGGCGCGCCGGTTGCGACGTGGTCTACGCCGTGCGCGAGGAGCGTGAGGGCGAGTCGGCCTTCAAGCTCGCAACCGCGCGCTGGTTCTACAGCCTCTTCGACAAGCTCGCACAAGTCGAGCTGCAACACAACTCGGGCGACTTCCGCCTGCTCGACCGGACCGCGCTCAACGCGCTCCTGTCGATGCGCGAGCGCAACCGCTTCCTGCGCGGCATGACCGTGTGGGTCGGGTACCGGCAAGCCGCCGTGCCCTATCACCGCGACCCGCGGTACGCCGGCGAGACGAAGTACACGATCTCCAAGATGCTGCGCTTCTCGCTCGACGCGATCTCGTCCTTCTCCCACCGGCCCTTGCAGCTGGCGACGCTGCTCGGCTTCATCATCTCCACGCTGGCGTTCATCGCGATCCCCGTCGTGATCGTGCTGCGCATCCTCGGCTCCTACCTGCCGGGGTTCGGCGCGATCACGATCGCGGTGCTGCTGCTCGGCGGTATCCAGCTGATCGCGATCGGGATCATCGGCGAGTACGTCGGCCGGATCTACGACGAGGTCAAGGGCCGGCCCCTGTATCTCGTGCGGTCACGCGTGAACATCGCCGACTCAGAGACGCCTTCACCGCCGCTGCCGCCGGTCACGGCCGAGGGCGGCCGCTTCGGCGAATCGGCGCCGGTGGGCTTCGAGCCCGGCCGGTTCGACGAGTAGCGCTGCTGGACCGGTTAGCCGCCCGCGGGGTTCGGCCCGCGCGAGCGGTTGACGCGATCGTCGCCGTAAAGTGCCTCGGTGACGTCGGCGGCCGGCGAGCCGTTGCCCGACTGCTGCTCGAGCGCTGAGATCCGCTGAGACAGGCCCTTGATGGCGTCCGCGATGGGGTCGGGCAGGTGCACCCAGTCGGCGTCTGGTCCCTCCGGTCGCCGCCCCTCGATGCGCACCGGGTGTCCCGGGTTGCCGACCACGGTGGAGTTCGGGGGGACGTCATGGATCACGACGCTGCCGGCGCCGATCTTCGAGCCGTGTCCGACGGTGATCGGCCCCAGCAGCTTGGCTCCCGATCCGATCGTTACGTTGTCCTGCACCGTCGGGTGGCGCTTGCCGGTGGCAAATCCGGTGCCGCCGAGCGTGACCCCCTGGTAAAGCGTGACGTCGTCGCCGATCTCAGCCGTCTGGCCGATGACCACGCCCATCCCGTGGTCGATGAAGAACCCCTCACCGATCGTCGCGGCCGGATGGATCTCGATCCCCGTGATCGACCGCGCGATCGCCGCGATCGCCAGCGGCAGGAACGGCACGCGGGCGCGGTACAGCGCGTTCGCCAGACGATGAGCGAGCAGCGCGTGCACACCGGGCCACGTCGCCAGCACCTGGAGTGAGCCGACGCCTCGAGCCGCCGGGTCCCTCGTGCGCGCCGTGGCGACATCGCGTCGGATCTCCCCGATCATCCGGCCGACCATGAGGAAAGCCTAGCTAGTGGCGGTGCCCGGGTCGCGATCCCGCAGGTTACGGCCGCCGGCGATCAGCCCGCCGGCGCGAAGAACGGCGTCGACACGTAGCGCTCGCCCGAGTCTGGGAGGATCGTGACGATCCTGGCGCCCTTGTGCTCAGGGCGGCGTGCGAGCTCGAGCGCCGCCCACACCGCCGCCCCGCAGGAGATTCCGGCGAGCACGCCCTCGTGTCGCGAGAGGATGCGCGCCGTGTCGATCGCCGCCTCGTCGTCGACCGCGATCACCTCGTCGATCACCTCGCGGTTGAGGACCTGCGGGATGAAGCCGGCTCCGATCCCCTGGATCTTGTGGGGGCCGGGCTTGCCGCCCGACAGCACCGCCGACGCGGCCGGCTCGACGGCGACGATGCGGCATTGTGGGTTGCGGTCCTTGAGGAACTCGCCGACGCCGGTGATCGTGCCGCCGGTGCCGACGCCGGCGACGAACACGTCGACGCGGCCGTCGGTCGCGTCCCAGATCTCGGGCCCGGTGGCGCGGCGGTGGATCTCGGGGTTCGCGGGATTTGAGAACTGGTCGGGCAGGAACACGTCGGTGTCGGATGCCATCGCCCGGGCGGCGTCGACCGCCTCGTTCATTCCGCCCAGCGACTCGGTGATCTCGACTCTGGCGCCGTACAGGCGCAGCAGCCCTTCACGCTCGCGGCTCATCCCCTGCGGCATCGTCAGCACCAGGTCATAGCCCTTTGCGGCGCACACGAAGGCCAGCGCAATCCCGGTGTTGCCGCTGGTCGCCTCGACGATCGTCGTGCGGCCCGGCTCGATCTGCCCGGCCTCCTCGGCGGCTTGGATCATCGATACGCCGATCCGGTCCTTGACGCTGCCGCCGGGGTTCAGCGCCTCGAGCTTGGCGAACACCTCGGCGGGGGCACCGTCGAGCACCCGCGTCAGCTGCAGCATCGGCGTGCGGCCGACGTAGTCGGCGATGTTGGTTGCGATCGGGGCCATTACGGCCGCCAACGGTACGAGAAGTGCGGCGAACTCGCGGTTTGGGGGCGTGTGAGCGGTCGACGCGGGACTAACGAAACTGGGAACGGACGATCACTGTCGTCGCAACGGGTCGCATCGAGGCCGGGTCCTCTCGACACCCGCGGCGGACTACTGACAAGTCGTGAACTCAAATTTGAGCGGAGCACTGGCACGGTGCTCCGCACCGTCGGTCGCAAGGGCCACCGGTGTGATGACCAGCCAGTGGTTCCCACAGCCCGTAGCGGGCTGACGCCGACGGTCGGGCGAGAAACGGCGCCTGGCGATAGATCAGCCGTGGGGCGCAGTGGCGGTACCCAGTGGGCCCGCTGTTGGCGCTGCGCGCCCACGGGGATCTGATCTGCTCAAGAAACGATCAAATCGGAACGCTTCTTCCGCGATTCAGGACCGCTCGTTCCCGGGGTGCCAGCACGGCCACCACATAGCGGATGGCGCTGCGAGGCTCCCAAATTTCGTGCCCCATCCCCGTTCCTAACCGGGAACATGTCGGCCGTCGCCTCACAGCGCCCGTGATACCAACGTTTTGCCGCCCCGTGCGCTTGCGCGACACCGCTCGGAGGTCACGCCGCTACCTAGATGTGGTACATCGGCGTCGTCGCCGCGCGCGTCTCGGCCTCGGCCACATCGCTCACCGTCGACTCGCCGAGCACCGACCGCACTGCCGACGCGGCCGTGGCGAACACGCCGGTCGCGCCCGCGCCGACGGGACCGTCGAGCAGCTCGACGATCTCGAGCACCGTGATCTCGGTGCCGGGCCGGGCGAACGTGTAGCCGCCCTTGACGCCGCGGTGAGAACGCAGGATCCCCGATCGCCGAAGGGTCGCGAACAGCTGCTCAAGGAACTGCACGGGGATCTCGCGCCGCCGCGCCAGCTCGGCGATCGGGACGGGGCCGCGATCGCCGTGGTGGTACAGCTCGACCAGCGCGCTCAGCGCGTACGGCGACTTGGTGGTGATCGAAATCATCTACCGGGACGATCGTATGCGACCGCCACCGGCAGAGTCCACCGTCTAGCCGGTAAGCGTCCGACTAATGAGAGCCTGCCGTCCAAGCCCCCGCACTCGTCTGGCGGCGGCGGATCTGCGCGGACTCAGCGTCCTCGGCTCTCGCTGTAGCGCTGCTACAGCTTCGATCCTGCGTCCTTGATCCGCTTGATCCGGCGCTCGCCGGCCAAGCGCGCTGGCTTGGAGTCAGACTCTAGATCCAGCCGCGCTCGGTGGCGATCAGGACCGCCTGTGCACGGTCCATCGCGCCGAGCTTGCCGTAGACGTTGTGCAGGTGCGTGCGCACCGTGCTCGTCGACAGGCCGAGCTCCGAGGCGATCTGCTTGTAGACCATCCCGCGCGCGAGGCGACGCAGCACGTCGATCTCGCGGCTGGACATCGGGCACGGGTCGATCTGACGCGGCCGGCCACCGGCGGTGGGGAGCGGCAGCTCGTACATGACCGTGCGCAGGTCGGCCGGCTTGACGCCGACGACGCGCGCGACCGACAGCAGCTCCGACGGGGAGATCACGCCGCCCAGCACGTAGTGCGCGAGCATGTCGGCGAGTCGCACCAGGGCGGCCTCGCCGTCTGCGTCCTCGGCGTGGTGACGCTCGATGACGCTGGCGATCGACTTCGGCAGGCCCCAGCGGCGGGCGAGGACGCCGCCGACCAGCGCGTGGTCGACGCCGAGCTCGCGACGCTCGGTCTGGATGCGCTCCTCCGGAGTCCGCGCGTCGGCGTGAACCTGACGCGGGTAGCCGGGGTACGCGTGGACGAGCACCAGCTTGCCCACGTCGTGCAGCAGCGAGGTGACCATCAGACGGTCGCGCGACTCGTAGCCGAGCTCGCGAGCGAGCCGGTCGGCGACCCGCTGGGTGGCGACGCCGTGCAGACGGAAGCGCTCGGGCACACCCTGCCAGACGGCGGTGCGCTCGAAGAAGTCAAACGTGCGAGCGCGGCTGGCGATCGCGTGGACGGTGCGCGGTGACAGGACCTCGACGCCCTTGACGGCGCTCTCGACGCGGCCATGCTGACGGCCGTCGACCTGGTTTGCCAGGCGCAGGACCGTGACGGCGAGCGCCACGTCGGCCTCGACGGCGGCGACGACCTCGGCGGTCGGCGGCTCGCCCTGCTCGAACAGGCGCATGACCCGGTTGCGGGACTCGACCAGCATCGGGAAGGCCTCGAGCGCCTCGAAGGCGGCGGTCAGCCTGCGACCGTGGCCCTCGTTGTGACGACGCTGCTCACCAGCGACGACGGAATCTGAAGTTGATGTTTTGACTGCAGCTAGCGTTGCCACGAAAGCCTTGCTCTCATTGGTCGGTTGATCGGACGCAGCGGAGACTGGCTCCGCCTCGCGGGATTTCCGCTCAGCCTCTTTTATCGGCAGATGTTCGATGGCTTTGAGGCCTTTCTACGACCGGGCCCGATCAAGCGCCTTGTCGATCCGGGCAAGCGTCTCCTCACGCCCCAGCAGTGTCACGCTTTCGAAGATACCTGGGGATACGGTCGTGCCCGCAATCGCCACGCGTATCGGCTGAAAAACACGGCCCGCCTTGCCGCCGTTCGCCTCGACGACTTCGCGCAGCGAAGCTTCCACGTTGTCGAACGTGAACGGGTCCGCGGTCGCGAGCGCCTGGCGCGCCGCCTGCAACGTATCCACGCCCCCGTCGCGGCCGATCACCTTTTCGAATGCCTTGGGGTCGTCGACGGGGCCGTCAAAGAAGAATCCGGCCAACGGCCAGAAGTCCGCAAGCGTCTGGATCTTCTCGCGCGAGATCTCGACCGCCCCGCGCAGCCCGGTGCGACCCGTGTACTCCTCGAGCCGGCTCGTCAACTCGTCGACCGAGAGCTCGCGCAGGTGGCGCCCGTTCAGGTGCCGGAGCTTGCGCTCGTCGAACACCGCGGAGTTCTTGGACACGCGCTCGAGGCGGAAGCGCTCCGCGAGCTCGTCCATCGTGAAGAACTCCTCGTCCGCAGCAAACCCCGCTCCCAGCAGCGCGATGTAGTTGTCCACCGCCTCGGGCAGATAGCCGGCGGCGCGTAGCTCCTGGACCGACGCGGCGCCGTGTCGCTTTGACAGCTTGCGCCCGTCGGGGCCGTGCAGCAACGGCAGGTGCGCGTACCGCGGAGGTTCAGCGCCCAGCGCCCGGAACACGAGCAGCTGCGTCGGTGTGTTGGAGATGTGGTCCTCCCCACGAACTACGTGAGTCACGCCTGCGTCGAGGTCGTCGACGGCGACTGCAAAGTTGTACAGCACGGAGCCGTCGGCGCGCGCAATTACCGGGTCGTCGCGGCTGACGTTGGCAAACCGGATCTCCCCGCGGATGATGTCGTCGAAGAACGTGTCGCCCTCGTTGGGGTAGTGCAGTCGCACCGCGCCCGACTCCTCCGCCTCGCCGCGGAAGCCGCGATCGAAGCCGTGGCGCTCCTTGTAGAGCTTGACGTCGTCGGCAGTCGCCGCGGAGTGATACGCGTGGCCGTCGGCGAGCAGCTGGGCGAGCGCATCGCGATGCCGGTCCGCGCGCTCTGACTGGAAGATCGGCCCCTCGTCGAACCCGAGGTTCAGCCAGCGCAGCGCGTCCAGGATCTGCTCGACGTTCTCGGGGGTCGATCGCTCGCGATCGGTATCTTCGATGCGCAGCACCAGGGTGCCGTCCTGGCCCCGGGCCAGCAGCCAGTTGTATAGGGCGGTGCGGGCACCGCCGATGTGTAATGCCCCGGTTGGGGAAGGAGCAAATCGAACGCGCATGGAGACGTAGGCATCATGCTAATCGGCGCTCACGTATCTAACGCAGGTGGACTCCCAAAAGCAGTGGAACGGGGCATCGAGCGCGGCTGCGAGGCGATCCAGATCTTCAACCAGTCGCCGCGCATGTGGCGGCCCACCGCCTACACCGACGACGACTTCGCCGAGTTCCGCGAGGCGATCAAGCCGACCAAGATCAAGGCGGTGCTGATCCACGCCGTGTACCTGCTCAACTGCGCCACCGAGGATCGCGAGATGCGCGACAAGTCGCGTACGTCGCTGATCCAGTCGTTGCGGGTCGGCGCCGGGATCAGAGCGGTCGGCGTGGTGCTGCATCCGGGCTCGGCCAAGCAGGGCGACGTGGGCAAGGCGATCAAGCGAGCGGGCAAGGTCATCAAGGAGGCACTCGACGAGACCGAGCGCTGCCACCTGCATCTCGAGGACACCGCGGGGGCCGGCGGCACGCTTGGACGTTCGTTCGAGGAACTTGCGGCTCTGATCGATGCCTCCGGCGGCGGCGATCGCCTCGGGATCTGCCTGGATTCGTGCCACCTGCTGGCGTCGGGCTACGAGGTTCGCACCGTCGAAGGCCTGCGCGACACGCTGAAGAACTTCGACTCGATCGTGGGACGCAAGCGCCTGAGCTCGCTGCACGTCAACGACTCGATGACCCCGCTGGGCTCCAACCGGGACCGCCACGCGCTCCTCGGCCAGGGCGAGTTCGGCGAGAAGGGCTGTGCGACGTTCCTGTCCGAGCCCCGGTTCCAGAGGCTGCCGTCCGTGCTCGAAACCGGCTCTGACGGCGGCGCGCCCAGCGCCGACGACGTCGCGCTCGCGGTCAAGCTGCACAAGCGCGGCCTGGCGTCGCGCAAGCGCTCCAAGTCCGCCTCCAAGCCGCGCGGCTCCAAATCCGCCGCCAACCGCTAGCTTCACTGCCCAGATGAGCGAGCGCAGCGGCGACGCGCTGGTCGTGTTCGGGATCACCGGCGATCTGGCGCGCAAGATGACGTTCCGGTCGCTCTACCGGCTGGAGAAGCGAAAGCTGCTCGACTGCCCGGTGATCGGCGTCGCGGTCGACGACTGGGACGTCGCCCAGCTGCGCGAGCGGGCACTGGAGTCCGTCCGGCAGAGCGGCGAGAAGCTCGACGAACGGGTGTTCTCGCGCCTGTCAAACCGGCTCTCGTACGTGAGCGGCGACTTCGCCGATCAGGAGACCTACAAGCGCGTGGCCGCCGCCCTGGGCGACAAGCAGAACCCGGTCTTCTACCTGGAGATCCCGCCCTCGCTATTCGCAACCGTGGTCAAGGGCCTGGCCGAAGCGAGGCTCGTGTCAAACGGGCAGCGCGTGGTCGTCGAGAAGCCGTTCGGCCACGACCTCAAGTCGGCCAGGGCGCTGGCCAGAAGACTGCACAAGTACATCGACGAGTCGCAGCTGTACCGCATCGATCACTTCCTCGGAAAGATGGGTCTCGAGGAGATCCTGTACCTGCGGTTCGCCAACACGATGCTCGAGCCGATCTGGAACCGCAACTATCTCGCCTGCGTGCAGATCACGATGGCCGAGAAGTTCGGCGTCGAGGATCGCGGGCACTTCTACGACCCGGTCGGAGCGCTGCGCGACGTCGTCGTCAACCACCTGCTCCAGCTGCTGGCAAGCGCGGCGATGGAGCCGCCGTCGAGCGGCGACCCCGATCTAATCAAGGACGCCAAGGCGTCGGTGTTCAGGGCGATGCCGGAGGCCGACCCCGCCAACTACGTCAGGGGCCAGTACGAGGGCTACCGCGAGATCGACGGCGTGCGACGCAACTCGACGACCGAGACGTTCGCCGCGCTGAGGCTCGAGGTCGACAACTGGCGCTGGGCCGGCGTCCCGTTCTTCATCCGCACCGGCAAGCAGCTGCCGGTCACCCAGACCGAGCTGCGGCTGCTGTTCAAGCAACCGCCGAAGGTCCACTTCCTCAGCTCGAGCCGGCGCCGGCCCCAGCCCAACGAGATCGTGTTCAGGATCGACCCCCGCACCGGCATCCGTTTGGTGCTGGACGCCCAGCGCGCCGACCAGGCCGGCGCCAGCGCGATCGAGCTGGACATGGAGTTCTCACAGGAGGGCGGCGAGGGCGCCACGCCGTACGAGGTGCTGCTGCACGCCGCGCTGATCGGCGACAGCACCCACTTCACGCGGCAGGACGGAGTTGAGGAGACCTGGCGCATCGTGCAGCCGCTGCTGCAGTCACCGCCGAGGGTGCAGGCCTATCGGAAGGGATCGTGGGGCCCGAAGGCGGCGGACGAGCTGGTGGCTGGGTTCGGCGGCTGGCACGGGCCCTGGCTCAGCGGCTGACCGACGGCCGAACGGCAACGGCCCATTGAAGGGACGGACGGCGGCGGTTCCCGGGTCGCGACAGGGTGCATAACCCGCCATGCGCCGGTGTGCCCGGGGAGCGATCCCGGTGCCTACGCGCCGCGACCGGGGCGCCGACTCCGGGGCGGCGACTCCGGTTGGTCACCCGGACCCGGCTCCTCGCTCCAATCGGGACGCACCACGCGTCCGGTCCCCGGCAGGTAGTTGGTGCGCATCCGAAGCGGTATCCGGCGGCCACCAGGGCGCTTGGGCCGAAACTCGATCAGGCAGACGATCGCGACCAAGGTGACGATCGCGAACCCGATCACCTGGATCGTGTGCGTCGAGGGGATGAACAGCGCGGCGCACCCGATCACGAGGAGCACCACGACCGTGATCACGAACCCGGTCGGGGACGAGCGTGGACTGTCGACGTCGTCCGGGGTCATCCCGGCACCCATGCCATCGGGATTCTCCATGTTGGGGAGGGTACCCCTCAGGCGACGCTGGCCGGCGCCTGTACCGCCTCGATCCGCTCCTCGGCGAGGATCGCGGCCCCGAGCAGCTGATCCAGCTCGGCGTGCAGGCTCGCATTGCGCTCCACCCGGAACTGGGTGCCCAGCTTCAGGCGGCGCTCCCCGATCGACGTGCGCAGCTCGATCACGACCTCCGACTCGCCGGGGAAGCCCGTGAGCAGCTCGCGCAGCTCGCCGAGCACCGAGGCTGGAAGCGCGTTGGCGTCGAGCCGCAGCCGCAGCGCATCGGGGCCGGACGGAGCCACGGCCTCGCGCTCTTGCGCCTCCGCGACCTCTTCTTCGGTCGGCTGGAAGCGGTCGGCCTGCTGGACGATCAGGCACGTCTTCTCACGGTCCTTGTGGTCAACCCGGCCGCGGACGAGCACGATCGAGTCCGGCGCAAGCGCCTCCTCGCAGGCGAGCAGCGGCTTGCCGAATACGATCATCTCGAGCGACGTCTCGAGGTCGTCAAGCGTCGCGAACATCATCGGATCGCCCTTCTTGGTGCGGATCCGCTTGGTCTCGGTGATCATCCCGCCGACCGTCACCCAGTCGCCGTCGCGGCGCGCGGAGAGCTCGCCGAGCGAGCAGTCGACCTTCTCCCGCATCGCGGCCCTGACGTCCTTGAGCGGGTGGGCGGAGATGAAGAGGCCGATCGACTCCTTCTCGGCGGCGAGCATCTCGTGGCGATCGAACTCGATCATCGGGATCGGGGCGTGACTGGGAACCGTCATCGCTCCCGCGCCGGTGTCTGCCCCGCCCAGGTCGCCGAGATCGAAGATCGAGCCCTGGCCGATCAGGGCGTCCTGCTGCGCCTTCTGGCCCGCGCCCTGAGCCTGCTCGAGCACCATCAACATCCCCTTGCGCGAGGCGCCGGTCGATCCGAACGCGCCGCACTTGACGAGCGCCTCGATCGCCTTCTTGTTGACCGCGCGGCCGTCGACGCGCGCGCAGAAGTCCCACAGGTCGCGGAAGGGTCTGGCGGGCGGGTCATAGTCACCGCGCGCCCGCTTGATCGCCTCAACCGCCGCAAACCCGACGCCCTTGACGGCATCGAGCCCGAAGCGGATGTTGCCGTCGACGACGACGAACTCGTGGTCTGAGAGGTTGACGTCGGGCGGCAGAATCGAGATCCCCATCTGCTCGGCGTGGCCGACGAAGAACGGGACCTTGTCCTTGGTATCCATCACCGAGGAGATCAGCGCGGCCATGTACTCCGCGCAGTAGTTGGCCTTCAGCCAGGCCGTGCGGTAGGAGATCAGCGCGTAGCACGCCGCGTGGGACTTGTTGAAGGAGTAGTCGGCGGACTTCTGGTTGGTCGCCCAGAGCCAGTCGATGGTCGACTGCGCGACACCGTTCTTGGCGGCGCCGGCGCGGAACATCGGCTCCAGCTTGGCCATCGCCTCGCGGTTCTTCTTGCCGATCGCCTTGCGGAGGTCGTCGGCCTGCGCGCCGCTGAAGCCCGCCAGCTCCTTGGAGATCAGCATCGACTGCTCCTGGTACAGGATGACCCCGTACGTGGGGCCGATGATCGGCTCCAGGCGCTCGTCGGCGATCGAGACCAGATCCGGGTTGCGCTTGCCGCGCGCGTAGGTCGGGATCTGCTCCATGGCGCCCGGGCGGTAGAGCGACACGAGCGCGACGAGGTCGTCGAACTCCGTCGGCTTGACCTTGCGCAGCGCCTCCTGCATGCCTTCTGACTCGAACTGGAAGACGCCCACGGAGTCGCCGGCGGCGAGCATCTCATAGGTCTTCTCGTCGTCGAGCGGCAGCTTGGTCATGTCGGGCCGCTCACCGGTCGAGCGGCCGATGATGTCCAGCGCGTCCTCGATGACGTCGAGGTTGCGCAGACCCAGGAAGTCCATCTTGAGCAGGCCAAGCTCCTCGACGGGCTTCATCGAGAACTGCGTGACCTGCCGGTAGATCTTGTTGCCCGACGCGTCGGTCTCGTTGGCGTCGGCCAGCTGCAGCGGCACGATGTCGGTCAACGGCATGCCCGCGATGACGACCGCGGCCGCGTGGATCGAGTTGTTGCGGACGATCCCCTCGAGGCCCTTGGCGACGTCGACGATCTGCTTGGCGATCGGGTCCTTGTCGTACTCGACGCGGAGCGGCTCGCCCTCCTTGAGGCAGTCCTCGAAGCTCGGCGAGCGGCCCATGATCGGGTCCGGGATCAGCTTGGCGAGCTTGTCGCCCTGGCCGTACTCGTGGCCGAGGACGCGCGCGGCGTCGCGCGTCGCGGCGCGCGGGAACATCTTGCCGAAGGTGATGATCTGCGCGACCGACTCGCGGCCGTACTTCTCGACCACATACTGCATCACGCGCTCGCGGCCGCGGACGGAGAAGTCGATGTCGATGTCGGGCATCGACACGCGCTCGGGGTTGAGGAAGCGCTCGAAGAGCAGGTCGTAGCGCAGCGGATCGAGGTCGGTGATCCGCAAGGTGTAGGCGATGATCGAGCCGGCCGCCGAGCCGCGGCCCGGGCCGACCGCGATGCCGTGCTCCTTCGCCCACTTGACGAAGTCCCACACGATCAAGAAGTAGGCATTGAAGCCCATCGAGTCGATGACGCCGAGCTCGAACTCCATGCGCTCGACGGCCTCGGCCGGCAGCGGCAGGCCGTAGCGGGCGTGCATGCCCTCCTCGACGCGAGCGCGGAGGTAGGCCTTCTCGTCCTCGCCCTCGGGCAGGAAGCGCGGGATCAGCTGCTGGTTGAGGGCGATCTCGACGTTGCAGCGCTCGGCGACCTCGAGGGTGTTCGGGATCGCGTCAGGCCATTCGGCGAACTTCTCGACCATCTCCTCCGACGAGCGCAGGTAGAACTCGTTGGTGTCGAAGGTCATCTTCGGCGCGGCGAGCGTGGATTTCGTCTGCACGCACAGGAGCGCCGTGTGGTGGTGGTAGTCCTCGCGGCGGAGGTAGTGGACGTCGCCGGTGCCGACGAGCTTGCCGCCGAGCTCGCGGGCGATCTTGACGATGCCCTCGTTGGCCTTGTCCTGGTCGGCGATGCCGTTCTTCTGGACCTCGTAGTAGACGTCCTCGGGGCCGAAGACCTGGAGCAGATCGTCGATGTGCGCGCGCGCCTCGGCCGGGTTGTCGGCGATCAGGCGCTGGCAGAAGCGACCGGCCAGGCAGCCGGTCAGCGCGATGACGCCGTCGGCATGGGCGGCGAGCTGGGCCATGTCGAGTGACGGCTTGCCGCGATGCAGGCCCTCGAGGAAGCCGGCGCTGGAGAGCTTGACGAGGTTGCGGTAGCCGGTCTCGTTGGCGGCCAGCAGCGTGAGGTGGTTGCGCTCGACGCGACCGGGCGCACGGTTGGCGTGGTCGTCGACGAGATAGATCTCGCAGCCGAGGATCGGCTTGACGCCCTCGTCCTTGCAGGCCTTGTACATCTCGACCGCGCCGTTCATCACGCCGTGGTCGGTGAGGCCCAGTGCGGGCTGGCCGAACTCGGCGGCGCGTTTGGCGAGCGCCTTGATGTTGCACGCGCCATCCAGCAGCGAGTACTCGGAGTGGACGTGCAGATGGACGGCGGGCGACTGGCTCACGGGCAGAGGTCGAGGATAGGTGGCGGATCGGACAGCGAGGTGGGGTGCGATGGTGGCTCGCACAGGCTCCCCGCAAGGTGCGGATTTCGATACTGCAGGACGGCACTCAGGGCTGGTGGCGCTGCGCGCGGTCAAGCCAGGAGAGCAGCGTGCGGACGTCGCGGACGTCGCCCTCGACGTAGGCGTCGCCGGGTGCGGCGGTCCCCGCGAGGACGGCGGCGAGGCGGTGCGCGGAGGTGTGCAGGACGGCCGAAGGGGCCGGCCTGGTGGACGGGCCGGCGTCCTCTGCGGCGGGGACGATCGCCAACGGACCGTTGCCGGAGGCCACGACGCGCCAGCGGTCCGAGCCCTCGGAGGCGATGTCCACGGTGATCGGGCGGGCGATCCAGCTCGGATCGACGGCCCGGGCCAGGACGGTGAGCAGCAGACCCGGCGACGGCGCGATGTCGGCGGCGGCCAGCTCGGAGAGGCCGATCGGCGCGCGGCGCGCCCTGAGCAGCGGGCGCAGCTGACGGCGGCCGTCGATGCGCGCGCCCGGCAGCCGCCGGCCGGCGATGCCCGCGCCGCCGGCGACGAGCGGGACGAGCGCGGCGAGCGGACCAGCCACGCGCACCGCGGCCGGTCCGGAGCCCGGCAGCTCCACGCGCACGCGATCGGGGTCGACGACGACGCGGTGCGTCGTGCCGCCCTGCACGGCCAGCTCGTAGGTCAGCTCGTCCTTGACCAGCCCGGCCTGGGCCGACAGCAGCGAGACGACGAGCAGCTCGGCGATGTCGGGCTCATCGACGGCGAGCCCCTTCAGGGCGTCACGCAGCCATGGGCCGGGGTTGGTGATCGGCTCGCGCGCGGCGAGCGGCTGACGCGCGGTGGGCACGACCTCCACGTCCGGCGCATCGGTCGGCTCCGGCGCCTCTGACACCACCGGCGCGTCGAGGGACGATTCCTGGTCGCTCACCGACCATGCATCGTCCCTCGACACCGCTGGTGCGACCTCGACCCGCGCCGTCTCAGGCGCGGTTGCAACTGGTGGCTCGGGAGCGGCCGACGTGGGTGCGAACGCGTCGAACGCGGGCGTCTCATGAGCCTCGGGCTCGGCTGCGGGCTCGACCTCAGCCTCCGACGCGGACTCCTCGGTGGCGGCGACGGTCGCGCGAAGGCGCTCGGCGGCGGCGGCGAGATCGAGACCGAGAGAGGGCGTCGCGGGTGCGTCGCCCTTCGTCTCCCCCGCGGCCGGTGCCTGCAGATGCTCCAGTGCCGCGCGCAGCGAGGCGAGCGCCGTGGGGTCCGGCGCCGCGGCCACGGATGGACGCGGCTGCGCGCGCAGCTCCTCCAGCTCTGCCTCCACGTCGGCCAGCCGCTGCTCGGCGAACGCCCGCGCGGCGCGGTCCTCGTCGCCGCGGCGGCGCTCGGCGTCCAGCTCGGCCTCGGCGACCCAGCGCGCGGCGCGCTCGGCCTCCAGCTCCTCGCGCAGCGACGTGGCCTCCTCGACGCCGGCCTGCAGCTCGGCCACGCGCTCCTGCATGGCCGCCAGCGACGCGGTCAGCGCGTCCTGCTCGGCGCCCAGCTCGCGGCGCACGCCGTCGCGCAGCCCGGTCGCCAACGCGACCACCGACTCCACGCGCGCCGCCAGCTTGGCCGCACGCTCGCCGTCGCCCGCACGCACCGCCGACAGCTCACCGTTGACAGCGTCGAGCGCCCGGCGCAGCTGCGCCTCGACCTCCACGCGCGCCGCCAGCGCGCGCTCGAGCTCGCCGACCCGCGCGCGCTCCTGCGCCACAGCGCGTATGGCCGCGTCGCGCTCACCGGCAAGCTCCGCGGCGCGCCCCTCGGCGATGCTCGCCCGCGCCGCCGCGCCCTCGACCGCCGCGTCGGCCGCGATCCGCGCCGTGCGCTCGGCGCCCAGCGCCGCCTCGGCGGCCAACCGCGCGCCACGCTCGGCCTCCAGCCGCTCGCGCAGCACGCGCGCCGCGGAGCCGAGCCGCTCGCGCACCGCGGCAACGGCGCGCTCGACGGCGACAACCCGATCCGCGAACTCGCGCCGCTCGACCGCCAGCCGGTGCTCCAGCGACGCCGCGTCGGCGACCGACGCGCGCCCCGCCGCCAGCTCGCGCCGCGCCTGCGCCACGGCATCCGCCGCCGCCTCGGTCAGCTCCTCGCGCCGGACGAGCTCGGCGCGCAGCAGCACGCCTTCACGCTCCAGCGCCTCGCGCCGCTCGCGCTCGGCCGTCGCGCGCAGCCGCTCATCCTGCAGCGCGGTGCGCGCCCGCTCGCGCTCGGCGGCGACGGTCGCCAGCTCCGCCTCGGCTTCGGCCAGCCGCTCGCGAAGCTCGGCGAGCTGGGCGCCCGCGAGATCGCGCGCCGCGGCCGCCTCGCCCTGAGCCTCCAGCCGTTGCTGCTGCTCAGACCACTCGCGCTGGCGCGTGCCGCGCAGGTCGCGCTCAAAACCCTCGATCTGCGCCCGCAGCGCATCGCGCTCGGCCGCGACTTCCCCCAGCCGACGATCCGCCTCGAAGAGCCGCAGCTCCAGCGACGCGTCCTCGCTGACCTCGGCGCGGCGGGCGCGCCGCGCGGCCAGGACGTCGGGGTCGACGACGTTGCCGCTCTCGGGAGGAGGCTGGGACATCCGGGCGGGAGACTAGGCCCCCGTCCGGACGAATTCGCCCCCGAACGACTACGGGCGCTGCGTGGCGCGACTCCCGCGCACCACGAGCACCGTGATGCCAGCGCCGACGGCACCCGCCGCCAGCGCCTTGCGTGAGACCAGCAGGCGAAGCCGACTCTTCATGTACCACTTGCCGCCGTGCCAGACGACGTAACCGAGGATCTTGTAGCCCATTGTCGGACCGGTCTACCCGCGCTTCTCGTTGCGCAGACGCCAAGCCAGCCGCGACTGCAGCGACCACAGCTCGATGAAGCCCGGCGACGCCTGCTGGGAGAAGAGCCCGCCGGACTCGTTGAACGAGGCCAGCGACGCGTCGTAGACCGCGTTGGGCGACTCACGCGTCACCACGCGCGCCATGCCCTTGTAGAGCTTGAGGCCGATCGTGCCGGTCACCTGGCGGTTGACCTCGTTGATGTAGGCGTCGATGTCGGTCCGCAGCGGCTCCCACCACAGACCCGCGTAGACGAGGTAGGCCCACTGCTGATCCAGCGAGGGCTTGAAGCGGTTCTGGTGGATCGTGCCGACCAGCCGCTCGAGCTCGGCGTGCGCGGGGAGCAGGATCGCCGCGGCCGGGACCTCGTAGATGTCGCGGACCTTCAGGCCGACGATCCGGTCCTCGATGTGGTCGACGATGCCGACGCCGTGCTTCATGCCCAACGCGCCGACCTTGTCCAACAGCTCGACGATGCCCAGCGCCTCGCCGTTGACCGCGACCGGGCGGCCCTCCTCGAAGGTGATCGTGACGATCTCGGACTCATCAGGCGCCTCCTCGGGGCGCGTGACCAGCTGGAAGACGTCGTCATCGGGAGCGTGCGACAGATCCTCGATCCACTTGCCCTCCGACGAGCGGCCCCAGATGTTGTCGTCGATCGAGTACGGCGCCGTCTCGGTCCCGCCCTTGACGGGGATGTTGTGCTCGCGCGCGTAGGCGATCTCCTCCTCGCGGCCCATCTTCCAGTCGCGGACCGGCGCGATGATCTTCAGCTCCGGCGCCAGCGTCGCGACCGTGCCGTCGATGCGCACCTGATCGTTGCCCTTGCCGGTGCAGCCGTGGGCGATCGTGTCGCAGCCGGTCTCGCGCGCGATGTCGACGGCGATCTTGGCGATCAGCGGCCGGCCCAAGGCGGTGAACAACGGGTAGCTCAGCCCGTAGATGGCATTGGCCTTGATCGCCGGGACGATGAAGTCGTTGGCGAACTCCTCGCGCGCGTCGATCACGCGGGCGTCGATCGCGCCCAGGCGCAGCGCCTTCTCGCGAACGATGTCGTAGTCCTCGCCAGGCTGACCCAAGTTGATGGTCAAGGCGACCACCTCGGCGTCGTACTGATCCTGGATCCACTTGAGCATGACGCTCGTGTCCAGGCCGCCGGAGTACAACAGGCAGACACGGCCGACCTGGTCGGGGCGGGCCAGGTAGGAGGCGGCAGGCTCGTGGGGGTGCAGCAGCTGATCGTCGGTCATCGGCTCTCTTGGGGGTCGAGGAGACGCGCGAGCCGGGCGAGGGCCTCGTCCAGCTCTGCGTCGGTGATGGTCAAAGAAGGAAGCAGGCGCAGCGTGGTCGGCCCGGTCGCGTTGAGCACCAGCCGCTCGTCGCGCAGCGCGCGGCCGACCAGCTCGGTGGCGGGCTCGGCGCGCGCGGGGTCCAACTCGGCGGCGAGCATGAAGCCGCGCCCGCGGACCTCGACGACGCCCGGCAACTCGGCCAGCAAATGGCCGACGCGCTCGCCAGTTTCCCGCACACGCGCGAGGAGATCCGGATCGCTGACGACATCCAGGACCGCGAGCCCCGCAGCGCACTGCACGGGCCCGCCGGCGAAGGTCGAGCCGTGGTCGCCGGGCTCGAAGCCCTCGGCGAAGCGCTCGTTGGTGATCAGCGCGCCGATCGGCAGCCCGCCGCCCAGCGCCTTGGCCACCGTCATGAGATCGGGCACGACCCCGGAGTGCTCGTAGGCCCAGAGCGTGCCGGTCCGGCCGAGGCCGACCTGGACCTCGTCGAAGATCAGCGCGGCGCCGTGGTGGTCGCAGGCCTCCCGCGCAGCCCGCAGCACCTCGTCGTCCAAGACGTAGACGCCGCTCTCGCCCTGGATCGGCTCGAGGATCACCGCGGCGGTCTGCGCATCAATCGCTGCTGTGAGGGCTTCGACGGTCGGAGAAACCGCGAAGAAGCCGGGAACGAGCGGCGCGAACGGCGCCTGCTTGGCCTCTTGGGGCGTCGCGCTCAGCGAGCCGTAGGTCCGACCGTGAAAGCCACGGTGGACCGAGACGACGTCACCGCCACGCTTGGCCTTGCGCGCCATCTTGATCGCGGCCTCGTTGGCCTCGGTCCCGGAGTTGGCGAAGTGCACGCGGCCACCGAGCGAGGACTGCGCCAGGCGCGTCGCCAGCTCGGCGCCAGGGGCACTGTGGAAGAGGTTGCCGACGTGGATCAGCGCCGCGGCCTGCTCGGTGATCGCCTTGACGACCGCCGGGTGCGCGTGCCCGACCGAGTTGACGGCCAGCCCGGTCTGGAGGTCGAGGTACTCGACGCCATCGGCATCCCAGAGCCGCGCGCCCTGGCCGCGGACAAACTGGATCGGCTGGCGCGCGTAGGCGGGGACGAGCCCGCTGTCGTCAAAGGCGGTCTCGGCGCTCACGATGCCGCCCGAATCTTCGTCCCGATGCCCTCGTCGGTGAACAGCTCCAACATGATCGAGTGCGGCACGCGCCCGTCGACGATGTGGGCCGCGGTGACGCCACCGTGGATCGCGTCGACGCAGGCCGCCAGCTTGGGCCGCATGCCGCCGGCGACGTGCTCGAGCGCCTCCTCGACCTCGTCGGCGCTGGCCTGCGAGATGCGCGACAGGGGATTGGACGGGTCGCGCAGCCACCCCGACACGTCGGTGAGGAAGAGCACCTTGTAGGCCTTCAGATGGCGTGCGACCGCGCCTGCCGCCTCGTCCGCGTTGATGTTGTAGGAGTTGCCGTCGCGGTCGGAGCCGACCGAGGCGATCACGGGGATGTAGTCGTCGGCGATGTGGTGCAGCACGTCGACGTTGACCCGCGTGATGCGCCCCACGAAGCCCACATCCTCCCCACCTGGCGCCGACGCACGCTCGCAGACGAACAGCCGCCCATCGTCACCGCTGAGGCCGATCGCCTCCTGTCCATGACGGTTGATGCGACCCACGATGTCCTTGTTGACCTTGCCGATCAACACCATCTTGGCGATCTCCACCGTCTCCGCACTGGAGACGCGCAGGCCACCGACGAACTCGACCGGGATGTTCAGGCGCTCCATGTAGGCGGTGATGTCCGGGCCGCCACCGTGGACGACCACCGGGTTCATCCCCACATACTTGAGCAGGACGACGTCGCGCGCGAAGTCCTCGCGCAACGCGGGGTCCTCCATCGCCGCGCCGCCGTACTTGATGACGACGGTGCGCCCGTGGAACTCACGGATGTACGGGAGGGCTTCGAGGAGCGTGCTGACGTCGCGCATGGGGAGCCTGAACCTAGGTGGTGTACTCGGCGTTGATGGTGATGTACTCGTGGCCGAGATCGCTGAAGAAGACCTCGGTCTCGAAGCCGTCGCCGGGCAGGCCGATGGCGTACTCGACCTCCTCACGCGCGACGCGCGCCTTGATGTCGTCCTCGTCGTGGCCGACCGCGTTGCCCGCGACGCAGACCTGCACGCCCTCGATCGCGATGTCATAGGCCAACGGCGCGGTATCGGGCAACGCGAGGCCGATGGCCTGCGCGAT
Organism: Baekduia sp.; assembly: GCF_035996765.1. NCBI lineage: Bacteria > Bacillati > Actinomycetota > Thermoleophilia > Solirubrobacterales > Baekduiaceae > Baekduia > Baekduia sp. The sequence goes on along the minus strand of NZ_DASYJG010000062.1, from coordinate 24,615 downwards.
CCGGCCCCAGTTTGGGTCGCCGCCGTAAAGCGCCGTCTTGACCAGCGGCGAGTTGGCGATGGCACGGCCGACGCGCTCGACGTTGGGCCCGTGACCACCGCGCACGGTGACGCGCCCCACCCGCTGGGCCCCCTCGCCGTCGCGGCAGATGTCGATCGCCAACTGGCGCAGCAGCGCATCGAGCGCCTGGCCGAAAAGCAGCTCGCCCTCGGACTCCGGTTCGACCTCGATGCCCGACGCGCCGCCACAGAGCAGGATCGCGGTGTCGTTGGTCGACAGCTGCCCGTCGACCGTAATCCGATCGAACGAGCGCTTGACGCAGACGCCCAGCAGCAGCTCTGCGGTCTCGGCAGCGACGATCGCGTCGGTCTCGATGAAGCACAACATGGTGGCGAAGGACGGCTGGATCATCCCCGCGCCCTTCGATTGCGCCGCGAGACGAACCGTTCCGCCCGGGAGGTCGATCTCGATCGTCCCGCGCTTCTCGAACAAGTCGGTGGTCATGATCGACTGCTGGAAGTCGTCGATGCCCTCGGGCGCGAGCGCCTTGCCGGCCTCCAGCAGCCCGCGGACGACCTTGTGGCCGTCGAGCTGCACGCCGATGACGCCGGTCGAGCAAACCGCGACGCGATCCTCCGTGGTCCGCCCCATCATCGCCCCGGCGCCCTGCATCCTGGCTGCCTCGTCCATGCCGCGGCCGCCGGTGGCGGCGTTGGCGTTGCCCGAGTTGACGGCAATGGCCTTGAGCGCGTTTAACCGCGCACGGTCGCGCGTGACGAGCACGGGCGGCGCCGCGGTGCCGGAGCGCGTGAAGCGCGCGGCGCTCGTGGTCTCTTCGCTGTCGGACACCAACAACCCCACGTCGAGGCCGCCGGACGGCTTGATCCCCGCCGCCGCACCGGCGGCGCGAAAGCCCTGCGGCAGTGGCGCCCCCGGGACCTCGCGGACGCCGTCGGGGACGTCGACCCAGCGGGAGCGGAAGAAGGTGGTCGGGGCTTGCGGCGTGGTCACAGCAGACCCTCCGTCTCGTCGAAGCCGAACATGAGGTTCAACGACTGGACCGCTTGCGCCGACGTGCCCTTCCACAGGTTGTCGATCGCCCCGAAGGCCAACACCTTGCCGGTCCGCGGATCGGTCTGGACGTTGATCGAGCAGATGTTCGTCTCGCGCACGTCGCGCACGCCCGGCGGGCGCGTGACGACATCGATGAACGGCTCGGCGGCGTAAGCCTCCTCGTAGAGCGAGACGACATCGCCGGCCTCCACGTCGGTGGTCGTCACGTAGCAGGAGACCAGCTCGCCCTGATCGAGCGGGAGCAGATGCGGGGTGAAGGTCACGGCGACGTCGGCGCCGAGCACCGCCAGCTCCTGGTCGATCTCCGGCGCGTGGCGGTGCGTGCCGACGCCGTAGGGCACGACGTTCTCGTCGACGGTGACGAAGTGCGTCTTCTGCGTCGCGGCACGCCCCGCGCCGCTGACGCCGGACTTCGCGTCGATGATCACGTCGTCGATGAGGCCGGCGCGCGCCAGCGGCGCCAGCGTCAGGATCGCCGCGGTCGGGTAGCAGCCGGGGCCGGCGACCAGATCGGTCTCGGCAATGGCCGCGCGATAGAGCTCCGGGAGCCCGTAGACCGCCTCGGCCAGCAGCTCCGGATGCGCGTGCGGGACGTAGTACTCCTCATAGACCTTGAGATCGCGCAGCCGGAAGTCGGCGCTCAAGTCCACCACCTTGATCCCTCCCTCCAGCAGCTCGGCCACCAGCGGTGCCGAAGCCCCGTGCGGGTAGGCGACGATCGCGGCATCGACCTCGCCATGGCGGTCGAGATCGAGGTCGAGCTCCTCGAGCACGAGCGGCACGCGATGGTGCGGGTAGAGCGCGTTGAGCGGCGTGCCGGCATCCGAGCGCGACGTGATCGCCGAGAGCCGGAAGTGCGGGTGGCGGTCGATGAGTCGTGCGGCCAATGCGCCGGCGAAGCCGGACGCGCCCGCGACGAGGACGGAAGGGCCGTCGCTATCCACGAAGCTCACCTCCAACCTGCTTGCCCAGCGCCGCGACGACCTTGTCGCGCACCGGCGCGACGTCCTCGTCTGACAGCGTGCGGTCCGGCGCCTGGAAGGTCAGCGCCAGCGCGAGCGACTTGCGCCCGTCGCCGACCTGGGCACCGCGGTAGACATCGAAGACGCGGACTGCCTGCAGCAGCTTGCCGCCTGCGCCGCGGACTGCGGTCAATACCTCGTCGGCCGCCACATCCTCGGCGACGATGACCGCCAGGTCCTGCCGCACGGGCGGGAAGCTCGGCAGGTCGCGGAAGTACGGGACCGCCACGGCGTGGGCGACGGTGCGGTCGAGGTCCAGCTCGAACCCAGCGACCGCGCCGTCGAGCTCCCAGGCCCGGGCCACGAGCGGGTGCAACTCGCCGACCCAGCCGATGACCTCATCGCCAGCCAAGACCTCGGCGCTACGGCCGGGATGCAGGAACGGCTGGGCCGCCGCCCGTACCGACCAGTCGACGCGCAACGTGTCGAGCGTCGCGGCGAGCAGGCCCTTGGCCGCGAAGAAGTCCACCGGTTTCGGCGGGGTGGGTGGGACCGGGTCACCCCACGACGGCGCGCTCATCCGCCCGTGCAGGACGGCGCCGAGCGCGCGATGCTCGTGAGGCAGCTCTTCACCTTCGGCGGGTGGGCGGGCCAGGTACACCGCGCCCTGCTCGATGAGCCGCAAGTCCGCGTTGCCGCGCGCGACGTTGTGCTTGGTCGCATCCAGCAGCGACCCGAGCACCATCGTGCGCAGGACCGAGTGATCCTCGCTCATCGGGTTCTGCAACGCGACGAACTTGCGACGCGGATCGTCCTCCGGCAACCGCAAGCGATCGGCGACGCCCGGCTCGGTAAAGCTCCAGCCGACGATCTCATACGCGCCGCGCCCGATCAGCGCATCGACCGCGCGCCGGCGCAGCCGCTGCTCGCTCGACATCCGCCCCGCGGTGCCGCGCCGCTTGGGCAGCGTCGCCGGGAGCTTGTCGAGGTCAAAGCGTCCGACCTCCTCGACGAGATCGGCCTCGCGCGTCACGTCGTTGCGCCGGAAGCCCGGCACCGTGACGTCGAGCCCGTCGGCGGCATCAACCACGCCGAAGCCCAGCGCGATGAGCGTCTGCCACTGGCGCGCGCGCGGAATGACGAGACCCAGCAGCGCGGCGACCTTCTGCTCGCGCAAGCGGATCGTCGCGTCCGGCCACGGCTCGGCCGCGAACGGCCCGGCGTCGATCGTGCCGCCGGCCACCGTCGCGCCCGTCAGCTCGATCATCAACTTGGTCGCGGCGGTCTGCGCGTCCATCGCCTGCTCGGGCGCCAGGCCCTTCTCGAAGCGCCCGGAGGCCTCGCTGCGCAACCCCAGGATGTTGGAGGTGCGATGGATGTTGGGGCCGATCCAGGAGGCGACCTCCATCAGCACACGCGTGGTGCCGTCCTGCACCTCGGAGCGCGCGCCGCCCATGACGCCGGCGATCGACGTCGGGCCGTCAGCGTCCTCGATGACCAGCATCTCGCTGTCGAGCGTCCGCGTCTGGCCGTCGAGCGTCTCGACCTGCTCGCCGTCGGTCGCGCGCCGCACGGTGAGCTCGCCGCCCGCGACCTTGTCGAGGTCGAACGCGTGCAGCGGGTGGCCGGTGAGCAGCATCACGTAGTTGGTGATGTCGACGACGTTGCTGATCGGCCGCATGCCGGCGGCGATCAGGCGCGCCTTCAGCCAACGTGGCGAGGGCCCGATCGTGACGTTCTCGAAGACGCGCGCGGTGAAGCGCGGGCACAGATCCGGCGCCTCGATCCGGATGTGCGCGCCCGGGACGTACCCGGGCGTGCCGAGGTCATCGGCCCACGGCGCCGGCGCCAGCGGCGCCTCGGTCGCGGCGTGCACCTCGCGCGCCAGCCCGTAGATGCCAAGGCAATCAGGTCGGTTCGGCGTGATCTCGAACTCGATGACCTCGTCGAAGATCGGCAGCACATCGACCAGCGGCGTGCCAGCGGTCAGCGCGTCGTCGAGCACCATGATCCCGCCTGCGCGGTCGCTCGCCAGGCCGACCTCGTCCTCAGACAGGATCATCCCCAGCGACTCGACGCCGCGCAGCTTGGCCTTCTTGAGCTTCATGCCGTCGGGCATCGTCGCGCCGGGCCGCGCCACGGCGACCGTCTGTCCAGCAGCCACATTCGGCGCACCACAGACGATCTGCTGGGGCGCTTCGCCATCGCCCACGTCGACCGTCGTGACGTTCAGCCGGTCGGCATCCGGGTGCTTGCCGCAGGTCAGCACCTTGCCGACGACAAAGCCCTCAGCCGAACCGACGCCGTGATGGTGGATGGCCTCCACCTTGGTGCCCGACAGCGTCAGCCGCTGCTCGAGCGCCTCCAGCGTGATGTCCGGCGCGCAGTACTCGCGCAACCAGGAGTACGGGACCCTCATCCGAACTGCTCCAGGAAGCGCAGGTCGTTCTCATAGAACAACCGCAGGTCGCTCACGCCGTGCTTGAGGAAGGCGATGCGCTCGATCCCCATCCCCCAGGCGAAGCCCTGGACCTTCTCGGGGTCATAGCGGTCGTCATCGACGTAGGAGTACACGTTGGGGTCCACCTCACCGGCGCCCAGGATCTCGATCCAGCCCTCGCCGCGACACAGCGGGCAGCGTGAGCCGTCCTTCATCCAGCCGTTGTTGCAGTTGAAGCACGAGACGTCGACCTCGACCGACGGTTCGGTGAACGGGAAGAAGTGGCCGCGCAGGCGCACGTCGCGCTCATCGCCGAAGATCGCGCGAGAGAACTCCAGCAGCGTGCCCTTCAGGTCGGCCAGGGTGATGTCCTCGTCGACCGCAAGGCCTTCGACTTGATGGAACTGCGGGGTGTGCGTCGCATCGCTGTCCCTGCGGTACACGCGCCCGGGAATGACGACATACAGCGGCGGCGGGTGCGCCTCCATCGCGCGCACTTGCATCGGCGAGGTGTGCGTGCGCAGGACGGTGTCGTCGGTGACGTAGAAGGTGTCGGTCTTGCCGCGCGCCGGGTGCGTCGGATCGTGGTTGAGCGCGTCGAAGTTGTAGCGGACGGTCTCGACCTCGTTGCCCTCCATGACCGTGAAGCCGAGGCCGACGAAGACGTCCTCGAGCTCCCGCCACGTCTGGGTGATGAGGTGCAGCCGGCCGACCGGCTGCAGCGGGTCGCCGGGCAGCGTGACGTCGACGCGGTCGGTGATCAGCTTGGCGTCGAGCTCAGAGGCATCGAGGCGCTCGACGGCCGCGCTCAGCCGCGCCTCCAGCGCCTTGCGGACCTCGTTGGCGCGCTTGCCGACCTGACCGCGCTCAGCGGGCTCCAGCTCGCCGACGCCGCGCAGCAGGTTCGGCAGCTCGGCCTTGCGCCCGAGCAGCCGCACCCGCAGCTCTTCCAGCTGCTCGGTCGAGGCCGCCGCGTCGATCGCGGCGAGGCCCTCGTCGTGGATCTCTTCGATGCGTGTCAGCACGGGGCCTCCGGGTCCGTGACCCTAGTCAACTCATAGACCGCCAGCGTGGCGGCCATCGCGGCGTTCAACGACTCGTTGGCGATCGGAATGTGGGCGGCACGGTCGCAGGCGTCCAGGACATCCTGTGCCAGACCGGCACGCTCAGCACCGACCACCAGCGAGACGTCTCCTCCGGCCGGCCCCCGCAGCGGCTCCCCCCGCCGCGCGTCCAGCGCGATGCGCACGCCCGGCAGCTCCTCGATCGACGCCGCGCGCGCAACCGAGACCGCGAAGATCGCGCCCATCGACGCCCGCACCGCCTTGGGCCCATAAGGGTCGGCGGTGCCGGGTCCGAGGACCACCGAGTCGACGCCGAAGGCCAGCGCCGCGCGCAGCACGGTGCCGACGTTGCCGGGGTCCTTGACGCCCCACAGCGCGACGCACAGCGGCCCGACAGGTGCCGGCGCCCAACGCTCCTCGAAGACCGCCAGCGCGCGCGTGCCCGAGCCCAAGGACGACACCTTGGCCAGCGCGTCCTCGCTGACCTCCACGCCCGCACGCAGGAGATGGACCGGGCTCCAACCCGCTTGCTCAGCCGCCGCCAGCAGATCCTCGCCCTCGGCCACGAACCGCCCGCGCTCGCGCCGCGCGGCAAGGCGGCGGATGTCCTTCAAGAGCGGGTTGTGGTGGGAGGTGATCACGGTCTGGCGGGCAAACGGGCAAAAGAAAGGGCGCCGTCCTGGAGAGGAGCGGCGCCCTGTAAGGCTTGATGTCGGCGGAGTCGCTACGCAGCGGCTGCCGACGCCTCACGGGCGGCTTCGGCAAAGCGTCGGAACGTCTCGGGATCGCGCACGGCGATGTCGGCCAGGACCTTGCGGTCCAGGTCGATCTCGGCCAGCTTGAGGCCGTGGATGAACTCGCCGTAGGAGAGGCCGTTCAACCGCGCGGCCGCGTTGATGCGCGTGATCCACAGGCGGCGGAAGTCGCGCTTGCGGTTGCGGCGGTCGCGGTACGCGTAGGAGTCGGCCTTGGTCAAGGCCTCCTTCGCGCGCTTGTAGTTGGAGTTCGCCTCGCCGCGGAAGCCCTTGGTGAGCTCCAGCGTCTTGCGACGCTTCTTCTTGGCGTTGACGGAGCGCTTGACGCGGGTCACTTCTTCTTCGCTCCCAAGAGGGTCTTGACGCGCGGCTGGTCATGGGGCGACAGGACGAAATCCTTGCCGAGGTGCCGCTTGTGCTTCGGCGACTTCTTCTCGAGGATGTGGCTCGTGAAGGCGTGACGAGCCTTGACCTTGCCCTTGGCGGTCAGCTTGAAGCGCTTCTTGGCGCCCGAATGGGTCTTCATCTTCGGCATGGCGGAGCGAGCCAGTGTAGTAGGACATGCGCGAACGCGCGGTCTGGCTCGCCCCGTAGGCTAGCGATGTGGCCGCCTCCACCATCAGCAGCCGCCTGATCGGCCGCGACGACGAGCTCGCGACGCTCGTGGAGGCCGTGCGCGAGGCCGACGCGTGCCGTCCAACGCTGGCGTTCGTGGCCGGCGAGTCCGGTGTCGGGAAGTCGCGACTGCTGAGCGAGCTGGCACGCCAAGCGCGTGAGGACGGCGCGCGCGTGCTCAGCGGCGAGTGCGTCGAGCTCGGCGACGGCGAGCTGCCTTATGCGCCGCTGGTCGGCGCGCTGCGGCCGCTGGTCCGCGCCGAGGACCCAGCGCTGCTGGAGCTTCCAGCGGCCGCGCGCCACGAGCTGGCCGCGCTGCTGCCAGGCCTGGCAAATGGCGATGGCAACGACGGCTCAAGCGCCGGCGATCACCAGCGCAACGAGTCCGACGGCCAAGCCCAGTCGCGGCTCTTCGAGGCGCTGCTGACCGCCATCGACCGCCTCAGCCGCGACGCGCCCGTCGTCCTGATCATCGAAGACGTCCACTGGGCCGACCGCTCGACCCGCGACTTCCTCTCCTTCCTCGGCCGCAACCTCGCCGACGAGCGCGTCCTGATCGCCCTCAGCTACCGCCCCGACGAGCTGCACCGCCGCCATCCGCTGCGTCCGCTGCTCGCCGTCCTGGAGCGCACGCCCCAGGCGCGCCGGATCGAGCTCCGGGGGCTGCTGCCGGCCGACATCAAGGCGATGGCCCACGAGGTCACCGGCCACGAGCCGTCACCCGAGCAGGTCGACCGGCTGGTGCGCCGCAGCGACGGCAACGCGCTCTTCATCGAGGAGCTGCTGGCCGCCGGGCCCGGACCGTTGCCGCCAAGCCTCAGCGACGCGCTGATGGTCCGCGTCGAGCGGCTGCCGCAATCGGCCCAAGAGGTCGTCCGCACGCTCTCGGTCGCCCAGCCCGCCGACCACGCGCTCCTGGAAGAGCTCGAGGTCCTCGACGACACCGCGCTGCGCACGGCGCTGCGCGACGCCATCGCCGGCCACGTCGTCGCCGTCGACGACAGCGACCGCTACACCTTCCGCCACGTGCTGCTGCGCGAGGTCGTCTACGACGACCTGCTCCCCGGCGAGCGCTCTGAGCTGCACCGCGCGGTCGCCCGTGCTCTAGAAGCGCGGCTGCCCGGCGACGGCGGCCCTGGGCTCGCGTCGGCCATCGCCCACCACTTCCACCGCTCCGGCGACCAGCCCGAGGCGCTGCGCTCGGCGATCCGCGCGGCCGACGCGGCAACCGCCGCCCACGCAGAAGCCGACGCCGCCCAGCTGCTGGAGCGCGCGCTGGAGCTCTGGGAGCGCGTCGTCGAGCCTGACGCGCTGACCGACGGCGACCACCTCGACCACATCGACCTGCTAGTGCGCACCGCCCGCGCGCACCGCAACACCGACGACGCGCGGCGCGTCACGCTCCTCAACCAGGCGCTGCGCGAGGCGCGCGCGGCCGACACCGACGACCGCCGCGTCCCGCTGCTCTTGCAGCAGCGCGCCATGGCCGAATGGGGCCTGGGCCGCGGGGAGGCCAGCCGCAAGTCGCTCGATCTCGCCCGCCGGCTGCTCGCCGACGACGCGCCGCAGACCCAGCGCATCAGCCTGACGATCTCGCGCATGAAGCTCGCGACGCTGCAGTCGCGCTACGCCGAGACGATCGCGCTCGCCGAGGAGGTCCTCCCCCAGCTGCCCGACACCCACGACGGTGAGATCCTCCGCTGCGAGACCTATAACAACTTCGGGCTCGCGCAGATCATGACCGACGATCACGAGGGCGGCGTGGCCAACCTGCGCGAGGCGGCGGCGATCGCACGGGCCAAGAACGACTACGTCCTGCTGTCAGTCTCCTACGTCAACCTCGCCGACGCCCTGCACCTGTCCGGCCGGCCGGCCGAGGCCAAGGCCGTCATCGACGAGGCGATGACGGCGATTCACGGCAACGTGCCGGGCGGCGCGTGGGTGCCGACCTTCGCCGCCGAGCTGGCGATCGACGCCGGTGAGTACGACGCCGCCGCGGCCTACCTGCGCACCACGGGCCGCACGAGCGGCAACAGCCGCGTCAACGTCGAGCTGCGCCGCGCCGAGCTGGCGCTGGGACGGGGCGACGACGCGGTCGCGCGGACGTCGATCGAAGAGGCCGAGGCGCTGCTGGTCGACTCGTTGGAGCCGCAGTTCGTCGCCGTCGCCGGCGTGCTGCGCGCCGAGCTGGATCGCCGCAGCGGCCATCCGGTCTGCGCGCGCGAGGCCGTTGAGAGCGCGCTCGAGCGCCTGGAGTTCTGCAGCGACGACACGGTCCGGCTCGCGCGGCTGGCCGCCACGGGCGTGGCGATCGAGGCCGACCTGGCCCAGCGGGCGCGCGACCTCGGCGACGCCGACGCAGAGACCGACGCGATCGCCCGCGCCGCGATCATGCTCTCGCGCGCGCAAGCCGCCGCGGCGGCGGGACGACCGATGGAGACGGCCTACGCGGCCACGGCGGTCGCCCACCATCTGCGCGCGACCGGCGACGATCCGGGCGAGGCATGGAGCGCCGCGGCCGATGCGTGGACGGCGCGCGAGCGGCCGCTGCTGGTCGCCGCCGCACAGCGCCACGCGGCCGAGGCGTGCCTGGCGCGCGGGCGACGCGACAGCGCGGCCGAGGCGGCGGGGATCGCGCTGGCGGGCGCGCGGCGGATCGGCGCGGTCTGGCTGGTCGATGAGCTGGAGGGGTTGATCGCGCGGGCACGGCTGACGCTGGAGCCCGATGGCAACGGCGCGAGCGCCGCCGGCGGTGCACCGCCGGACGCCCAGGACGACCTCGACCCCTTCGGCCTCACGCCGCGCGAGCGGCAGGTCCTCACGCTCGTCGCGCGCGGCGCGACCAACCGCGAGATCGGCGCCGAGCTCTTCATGGCCGAGAAGACGGCCAGCGTCCACGTCTCGCGGATTCTGGCCAAGCTGGACGTGCGCAGTCGAACCGAGGCGGCGGCAGTCGCACACCGCCTCGGGCTCGCTGCAAGCTGAGCGTCGTCGCCGCTAGGAAGCGGCGGGCGCTTCGTCGTCGGCAGCCGCGGGTGCAGCCTCGACGGGAGCTTCTTCTTCGGTGACCTCGGCAGCGGCGGCTTCGGTCGGGGCCGTGGCGGCCTCGGACTCACCGTTCTCCGGTGCTTCGGCCTCTGCCTCAGCCGGCGGCGCCGTGCCGCCGTCGATCGTGCCGGCGAGCACGGCCTTGGAGGGACCGAGCATCATCGTCATGTTGCGACCGTCCAGGTTCGGACGCTGCTCGATGATCGCAAGCTCGGCGAGCTCCTCGGCCAGACGGTCCAGGATCATGCGCCCCCGCTCGGGGTGCGTCACCTCGCGGCCACGGAACATGATGGTGATCTTCACCTTGTCCTTGTGGCGCAGGAACCGCTCGACGTGACCCTTCTTGGTGTCGTAGTCGTGCTGCGCGATCTTCGGCCGGAACTTGATCTCCCGGATGACGATCTGCTGCTGGTGCTTCTTGGCGGCCTTGACCTTCTGGGCCTGCTCGTACTTGTACTTCGAATAGTCCAGGACCCGGCAGACGGGCGGACGCGCTTCGGCGGCCACCTCGACCAGATCGAGATCACGCTCCTGCGCGTAGCGCAGGGCCTCATCGGTCTTCATGACGCCGATCTGCTGGCCGTCATCGCCAATGACCCGGACTTCGGGTACACGGATGCGCTCGTTGACGCGCGTCGTGTCCCGCTCGGGCGGGCGCCGGTCGAACCGTCTCGGAACCGGCACTAGCTGTTCTGTCGGCGGGTCATCAAGACCGCGGCGCCGACCATGTCGTGATGCAAGTCAACGACACCGAGTATAGACGGATCGTCCACGCATCCGCCACCCGTCGTCCGCGGACCTTCAGGACCGTCCTGGGATGCCGACCATCCGGGACGTGGCAACCCGCTTGCTCACGCCCCCTGCCCGCACACGCGCGCGACAGGCTGTCCGGGCCCTTCGTGAGGCCCCAGACCACTACGCGCTGATCGATCAGCGTCGCGCCGGCCACCTGGCGGGATTCCTGTTCTGCTGCGCCGGCGTCCTGGCGGCCGTGATGCTGACCTTCGACCCGCCGGACGCGCCCGGCCACGGCGGTTGGCTGCCGGCCGCGATGCTCATCCTGCTCTCGTTCGTGAGCGGGCTGGCGATGATCCTCAACCGGCGCACGATGCGCACCAACCAGCTGATGGCCACCGGGCTGTCTGGGCCGGTCATGCTGGCCGCGCTGCAGTGGCTCACCGACGGCGAGCCCGCCTACGCCCAGCTGCTGATCCTCTCCGTGCTGTGGTCGGCGACCGTCCTACCGCCGCTGCGCCTGGCTGTCATCGCCGGCGTCGATGCCACGGTCGTCTTCCTGCCGAGCCTCTACAGCACCCATGCGAGTGTGGTGGTGCAGGACATCGCGACGATCGGGATCGTCTGGACGCTGGCCTGCGTGTGCGCGATCCATGCCGAGCGGATGCGGCGCATCCGCCGCACGCTGGTCGACGAGCGCGTCGAGGCCGACGAGCTCGCCCGCGTCGACGCGCTCACCGGTCTGGGCAACCGCCGCGCGCTGGACGAAGCGCTCGTCGCCCAGGTGGCGCTGGCCGCCCGCACCGCCCGCCCGTTGGCGGCGCTCGTGGGCGACCTGGACAACTTCAAGCAGATCAACGACCGCTTCGGCCACCACGGCGGCGATCGCATCCTGCAGCACGTCGCCGCCGTCATGCGCGACGTCGTCCGCGCGCCCGACAGCTGCTTCCGGTGGGGCGGTGACGAGTTCGTGATCCTGCTGGCCGAGGCCGATCTCGCCGAGGCCCAGGAAGTGGCCGCCCGCGTCGCGATGGCCATCGCGGCCCGCTGCTTTGCCCCCGACGGCACGGCCATCGGCATCACGATCGGCACCGCCGAGCACGCCACCGGGCAGAGCGGCAGCCGCCTGCTGGCGATCGCCGACGACGCGCTGCTGGCCACGAAGGCCGGCACGCGCGCTTGACGACCTGTCGATGATCGACATATAATCGGGCGGATGGAGTTCCGCACGCCGAGCTACTTCGCCCTGGCCGCCCTGATCGATGGGCCGTTGCATGGCTACGCGATCGTCCGCCGCGCAGCTGAGCTGTCCGACGGCGCGGTTCGCCTGTCGACCGGCACGCTCTATGCGCTGCTGGACCGGGCGCTGGAGGGCGGGCTGATCACCGCCGGCGAGCCCTACGTCGAGGGCGGTCGCCAGCGCCGCGACTACGCGCTCACCCCCGCCGGCCGCACCGCGCTGGACGCCGAAGCCCAGCGGTTGGCGCACGCATCCCGGACGGTGTCGCGACGGCTGCGCGCCACCGCGCGGGTGGCAGCGCGATGACACGCGACGGCGTGACGTGCATGGCGCTGACGGCCTATCCGCCGGCGTTCCGCGACGCACGCGGCGACGAGCTGCGCGCGACGGTGCTCGATGCGACCGACGGTCGCCGGGTATGGCACTTCGCGCGCGAGATCACCGACCTCGTCCGAGCCGGCCTGCGCGTCCGCGCCGTGCACACCGCGCGGGTCGGCCCGGCGCGCCTGATCGCCGACGGCGCGTGCCTGGCCGCCGCGTGGACCCTCACGCTGGACCTCGCCACGCTGCTCGGCCAGCGGGTCCGCGGCGAGCAGGACGCGCTGCTGGCGCCGTGGTCGATCGCGCTGCTGGCGGTCGTCCTAGGGCTCGTGCTGGTTGGCTTCGACCGTCTCGGTGGGATCGGCGCGCTGGTGTGGATCGCGACGCGCACGCCAGCGTTGCTGCACGACATCTCGGTCAGCGAGGCGCTGCTGGCCACGATCGTGCCGGTCGCCTGCTTTGCCGTGCTGATCGCCGCGCCCCGGCGCCGGCGACCTGACGCGCGACGCCTCGCATGGCTGGCGCTGCCCGTTGCGCTGGCGGCCGTGCTGGGCCCGCCGCCATGGGAGCAGAACGGCTTGCTGGTCGCCTTCGTCTGGCTGGCGGCGCTCTCGACCTTCATGGCCGCGGCGGTCCTGCTGCCCACCGATCCGCGCCTCGCGCTCGCGGGCGCCTTCCCCCTGGCTGCGATCACCATGAGCGTCATCGGCCGTCCGGGCGCGGCGACGCCCATCGCCATCGCGGTCGCCGCCGTGGCCCCCGGGACCGTCGCCGTCGCCGTGCTGCGCACGCGGCGGCTGCAGCGCCGCGCGACTGGCTAGGCCTGCGGGCTGAGCACCGGCTCGGCGTCGCGCTCGGCCGCGATCTCGGACGCGATGCGCGCGACGAACTCCTCGACGGTGAAGGTCCCCTCGTTGCCGCCGCGGTGGCGGCGGACGGAGACCGAGCCCGTCTCGGCCTCGCGGTCGCCGACGATCAACATGTAGGGGATCTTCGCCAGCTCCGCCTCGCGGATCTTGCGGTTGACCGACTCGACGCGGTCGTCGAGCTTGACGCGCAGGCCGGCGGCCCGGAGTGCGTCAGTGGCCGTGCGAGCAGCGTCCTCGTGGCGGCTGGCGATCGTCAGCACGATCGCCTGGGACGGGGTCAGCCAGAGCGGGAACTCGCCGGCGTAGTGCTCGATGAGGATGCCGATGAAGCGCTCGAAGGACCCCAACAACGCACGGTGGATCATCACCGGGCGGTGCAGCCCGTTGTCGCTGCCGATGTAGGTGGCATCCAGGTGCTCGGGCATCTGGTAGTCGAGCTGGACGGTGCCCAGCTGCCACGAGCGGCCCAGCGAGTCGCGCATGTGCAGGTCGATCTTCGGCCCGTAGAAGGCGCCGTCGCCGGCGTTGATCTCGTAGTCCAGACCCTGGCGCTTGAGGGCGTTCTCCAGTGCTTGTTCGGCCTGGTCCCAGGTCTCATCAGAGCCCAAGCGCTTGGCGGGCCGCGTCGAGAGCTCCAGCTTGGGCTCGAAGCCGAACAGCCGGTAGAGGTCGAAGCCGAAGTCCAGGCAGCCGACGACCTCGTCCTCGATCTGCTCTTCGGTGCAGAAGATGTGGGCGTCGTCCTGGGTGATGTGGCGGACGCGCATCAGGCCGTGCAGCGTGCCGCTGGGCTCGTGGCGATGGACCAGGCCCTGCTCGCTGAAGCGGATCGGCAGCTCCCGGTAGGAGCGCCGCACGTCCTTGAAGAGCTGGACGTGGCCCGGGCAGTTCATGGGCTTGAGCGCCATCGGCCGGTCCTCGATGTCCGTGAAGTACATGTTGTCGCGGTAGTTCTGCCAGTGGCCGCTGGCCTTGAACAGCTCGACGTCCCAGAGGATCGGCGTCTTAACCTCCTGGTAGCCGCGCTGGCGGTTCTCGGTCCGCCACAGCTCGGTCAGCGCGTTCCAGATCGTCATGCCCGGGGGCTGCCAGAGCGGCATGCCGGGCGCCAGGTCAGAGAACGTGAACAGTCCGAGATCCTTGCCCAGGCGGCGGTGGTCGCGCGCGCGGGCCTCCTCGAGCATGTGGAGGTAGGCGTCGAGCTCCTTCTGCTTGAAGAACGCGGTGCCGTAGACGCGGGTGAGCATCTGACGGTCGGAGTCGCCGCGCCAGTAGGCGCCGGCGACCGACTGCAGCTTGAACGCGCCGATCCGCTTGGTGGTCGGCGCGTGCGGTCCGCGACACAGATCGGTGAACGGCCCGTTGGTATAGAGGCTGACCGTGTCGACGCCTTCGTTCTTGACCAGGTCCTCGATCAGCTCGACCTTGTAGTCCTGGCCCTGGTCGCGGAAGCGCTCCAGCGCGTCGGGCACCGAGACGACCTCGCGGACGAAGGCCTCGTCGGCGGCGACGTGCTCCTTCATCTTGGCCTCGACGCGCTCGAAGTCCGCGTCGGTGAACTGCGCGCCCTCCGGGAAGTCGAAGTCGTAGTAGAAGCCGTTCTCGATCGCCGGGCCGATCGAGATCTTCACGCCCGGGTAGAGCTCCATCATCGCCGCGGCCAGCACGTGGGCCGTGTCGTGGCGGATCAGCTCCAGCGCGTCCTCGCCGGACCGGTCGGTGATGATCTCCAGCACCGCACCGTCAGGCAGCGGCTGGGAGAGGTCCTGCGTCGTCCCGTCGACCTTCACCGCGAGGGCCGCCTTCGCGAGCCCCGGTCCGATCGAGGCCGCTGCGTCGGCGCCAGTGGCGCCGTCGGCGAGCTCGAGCTCCTTGCCGTCCGGGAGGGTGACCTTCATGGGGCCCATCCTAGGAGAACGTCCGAGCGCGCCGCGGCGGGCGGTCCTGCCCGCTGGCAGGGATGCCAGCCCGCCCACCCCGCCGGGTGCTCTCGTAAGGTGCGGTGCATGGACGCTGCCCGCCTGCGCGCCGCCTTTCCGGTCCTGGAGCGCACCGCGTACCTCAACGCCGGCACCTGCGGGCCACTGCCGGCCGCCGCGCAGCGCGCTGCGGCCGAGGCGTGGCGGTTCGGGATCGAGGAGGGTCGCAGCGGCGCGTTCTACGAGCGGCTGATGCCGATGTCCGATCAGCTGCGGGAGCGCTACGCGGGCCTGCTGGGCGCCGCGCGGCCGGAGGACGTCGCGCTGACGGCGGGTACGAGCGACGGGTGCGGGCGCGTCGTCGCCGGACTGGCGCTCGGCCCCGGCGACGAGATCGTCACCGCCGATGACGAGCACCCGGGCCTGCAGGGGCCGCTGATCGCCGCCCGGCTGCAACGGGGTGTGACGGTGCGGGCCGTACCGCTGGCCGAGATCCCGGAGGCGGTGAGCGAGAACACCAAGTTGATCGCGTGCTCGCATGTGTCGTGGCACAGCGGGGCGGTCGCGCCGATGGCGGCCATCGTGGCCGCCGCTCGCGGGCGCGACATCCCGGTGCTGCTCGATGGGGCTCAGGGCGTTGGTGCGGTGCCGGTCGACGTCGGCGCGCTCGGCGTGGCGGCCTACGCGGGCTCGGGCCAGAAGTGGCTCTGCGGGCCGGTCGGCTGCGGGATGCTGTGGATCGCGCCGGAGTTCGCAGGGCGGATCGCCGCGCCGGCGCCGGGCTATCGCGGGGTCGCCGACCACGACGTGGGCCTGGCGTCCGGGCTCGTCGAGAACGCGCTGCGCTACGACATGGCCTCGCAGGATCTCGCCACGATCGCGGCGGCCACGGCGGCGTTCGACATCCTCGCCGAGCCGGGGTTGGCCGCGGTGCAAGAGCGAGCGATCGGGTTGGCGGCGTCGTTGGCGTCGTCGCTCGCTGCTGCCGGCTTTGCTGTGTTGCCACGTGGCGAGACGACGCTTGTCTCTTGGACGGTGGAGGGTGGCGACGAAGCGGCGGTTGCGGTGCGCGATCGTCTGCAGGCCGCCGGGGTGACGATCCGCAACCTCCCGGGGACCGGGCGCTTGCGCGCGTCGGTTGGTGCGTGGAATGACGAGGATGACGTGCAGCGGCTGCTCACGGCGCTCGTGTAGGTGATGTCCAACGCGTTGCCCAGCGTCGCGGTCCTGGTTGCCGCCTATGACGCCGAGCCGTTCGTCGGACAGGCGGTGCGGTCAGCGCTGGCGCAGGATTACCCGGCCGACCGGCTGCATGTTGTCGTGGTTGATGACGGCTCGGCCGACGCGACGGCCGCGGTGGTGGCAGGGATCGCCGACGACCATCCCGGTCGGGTGACCTTGGTGCGCCAGGAGAACCGCGGCTCGGTCGCCGCGGTCAACCGTGCGGCGGCCGAACGGGTGGCGGTCGAGGCCGATCTGCTGGCGATCCTCGATGCTGATGACGCGTGGCCGGCGGGCAAGTTGGTGGCACAGGCGTCGGTCTTCGCGGAGCGTCCGGAGGTCGGGCTCGTCTACACGGACATGCGGGTGATCGACGCTGACGGCGCGGTGCTGCAGGAGTCGTGGTTGTCGGACGCGCGGCCGCCGACCGGGCACGGGCTGTCGACGTTCCTGCGCGAGAACCTCGTGACGGGTTCGTCCATCGTGGTGCGCGGGACGCTGCGCAACGTCCTCTTCCCCATTCCGGACGAGATGGCGTGGGCGGACTGGTGGCTGGCGGCGCGGGCGGCGCAATTCTCGGAGATCGCCTACCTGCCGATCCCGCGGACGCTCTACCGCTTCCACGCCACCAACATGTCGCTCGGGGCCGAGGGGCCCGCGAAGCTGCGCGAGTTGCGCAAGGGCTTGGCGCTGCAACGGTGGTTCCTGCGCCGGGTGCGGGCGGAGGAGATGACGGTCAGGGAGCTTGAGCAGTGCTGGGACGCGTTTGCGCGGCTGGCGAGCGAGGCGCTGGAGGTGGCGGGGACGCCGTTCGTGGCGCTGGTTGACGTGACGGAGGACGACGCCCGCGCGGCGCAGGATCTGGCAGCTGACGCACAGGCGCAGTTCGTCGGTGCTACCTCATCGTCGCCACCCATGCCCTCGGCATCGAGGGACGAATCAACCGCACATATGCCGGTTCAGTCGTCGCTCGACACTCGAGATCTCCACATATCTCTCGCAACCGCGGTGCGTGCCGCGGCGGCCGACCCCTTCTCCGGGGCGGCCCGCGGGGTGCTCAGCGCGGTACGCGCGGCGCTGCCCGACGGCATCGGCCCCTACCCCCTGCGCGGTGCGCGGCCGCTCGTCGCCTGCCTCGACGCCGATGACGTCGTCCGCGATCCGGACGTCCTGGGGGCGTGCGCGGCGGCGCTCGCCGATCTCGACGACGTCACGATCGCCGTCGACGCGTCGACCTTCGATGCCGAGGAGGCCGCCGCGCGGATCTCGGCGCTGGCCGAGGAGCTCGGGCTTGCGGATGACCCGCGGTTGGATCTCGCGCTCGTCACCGGTCCGTTGGACGAGCTCGGCGCGGCTCGGTTGTTATATGGCTTGACCGTGCGCTTGTGCACGCGCCGCCACGACGACGACACGCCCTGGTTCACGCCCGCCGACGTAGCCGGCGCCCGCGCGCTGCTGCTCAGCAGGCGGGCGGCGTCGTCCAGCTGACGTCGGGCGGCGCACCGAGCTTGCTCAGCAGCTCGGCAGCGTCGCCTTGGTCACCGGGTTGACGCAGCTGGTCTGACGCTTGGGCGCCTTGCCCGCGCGGATCGTGAGCCGCTCGACGCGGATCGCGGTCGCAGCGCCGGCCTCGGCCCGCAGCTCCAGGACCGTCCCGACGGGCAGCTTGGCGGTCTTGAGCGCGGAGGCGAAGGACACCATCTTGCTCGCCCGCGCCTTCGCGCTCTTGTTCGCAAACGGGCAGCCTTTGGCCTTCTTGGGGGTCTTGCATGTGAGCGTCACGGTCGCGCCGGCGGGCGCCCCGGCCAGCGCGAGCTTGCGGAAGATGGTGGTCTTGGTCCCCGCGGTCTGGGCGGTCGTCAGCGTGAACGTCGGCAGGAGCAGCGAAGCCGCCAATCCGTCGCAGTTGTCGTCCTTGCCGTTGGCGGGGATCTCGGTCGCACCGGGGTGGACGGCCTTGTCGTGGTCGTCGCAGTCGGGGCCCACCGGGCTGCCGTCGCCGTCGGCGTCGGTCGTCGCGGCCGTGTTGGGCCCGCCACCGCCGAGCGCCACCGTCTCGCTCTGCACCGACTCGCACGAGTCCGAGGCGTCAAGCTGGTCGGTGGTCACAGCGTCGACGCCGTCGCCGCAGGAGATCAGATCGGCGACACCGTCGCGTGCGGCGATCGTGTCGTTGTCGGCCCCGCCGACCAGCAGGTCGGCGCCCCCGCCTCCGTCGATGGTGTCGTTGCCGGCGTTGCCGTAGAGCAGGTCGTTGCCGACCGAGCCGATCAGCGTGTCGTCGCCGGTGCCGCCGTCGACGCGCTCGATGTCAGCGCCGACGTCGTCGGTCTCTCCGACCGAGCCGTCGTCCGCACCGCCCGCGCCGATCGTCACCCGGACGGGTGACGTGTAGGCCGCGTAGCTCAGCGCGTCGATGCCGCTGCCACCGCGGTAGGTGTCGACGCCGAGGTTGGCGGTCAGCGCGTCGTCACCGGAGCCGCCGTCGAGCTTGTCGTCGCCGAAGCCACCGTCTAGGACATCGTCGCCCTCGTCGCCGAAGAGCAGGTCGTTGCTGGCGTCGGCCCCGCGCAGCGTGTCGCGGCCGGGACCGCCGTGGATCTCGGCGTGCATGCCGATGGGGATGGTCGGGTTGGCGACGATCTGGTCGTCGCCGGGACCCAGGTTGATGACGAGGCGGGTGATGAAGTCGACCGCGCAGGTCACGTTGTTGCCGTTGCCGGTGCAGCCGAGGCCGGGCGCCAGGCTCTCCCCCGCGGTCCGGTCGATCCCGAGCTTGCCGGCGGTCAGCTTGTAGCCGATGGTGTCGGCCGGCGTCTCCGCAGTCGAGGTGACGGTGATGGTGTCCGCGGCGGTCTTGGCGACCGTGATCGCGGCGGATGCCGGGCCCGCTGTGCCGAGGGCAGCAGCGAGCGCCAGCGGGGCGATGAGCCTGCGCATGACCGGCGAGGGTACGGGTGACTGAATTCGGACTGGACGGGAGGACGATGCGGGTGTCGACGTCCAGTTGGTGGCGTGCGTGGGTCGTCAGGCGGGCGCGGGTTCAGGTTCCGGCGCGAGCGCCTCTTCGACTTCCGGCCCCGGCGTGAGGACGGCACCCGCGATCACGGCCGTGAAGCCGACGAGGCGGGCGACGAGCGCGACGGTGCCGTCCGGCAACGGCTCGGAGAAGACGATCGGCCCCGCGGCGATGGTCACGACGTTGGCCGCGGCGCTCGTGATCGCGATGACCGCGACCGCCGGGCCGAGTTGCAGCGAGCGCGCGCTGACGACGAGCCCGACGAGCGACAGGATCGTGATCGCCGCCACCTCGGGCGTGAGGAGCGCGAGCAGCCAGCGGTCGATGAGGTCGCCCGACGCGGCCTTGATCGTCACGTCGCTGCCGCCCCAGAGGAGGCCGGCGGCGAGCGCGAGAACCGGGCCGGCACGGCGGGTGTCGTTGACGACCGCGGCGCAGGCTGCGAGCGCGGCGACGGTGAGGATCCCGACGTAGAGCCAGAGCGTCGGCGCTTCGAAGGAGCGATGCGCGCTCTCACCGGAGTTGCCGAGCGTGGCGGCCAGCAGCGCGAGGCCCGCCGCCGTGACGGCGACGCCGATCCAGTCGCGCGTGGTGACGGGGAGTTTGAAGACGCGACCCGCCAGCGGTGTGAGAAGGACCAGCCCACCGGCGATGACCGATTGCACGAGACTGATCGGCGCGAGCGACAGCGCGGCCACATGGAAGACCCAGGCGCCCGTGGCGACGACGATGCCCAGCGTCCACCAGCGGTTGGCGAACAGCGCGCCGGTCGAGCGGACGGGATGGCGCCACTGGACCGCGGGCGCGGTGACGGCGCCGCGCTGCTTGAACAGGAAGCCCAGCAGGGCGACGACCGAGCAGCAGAGCGCGAGCAGCAGTCCGAGGGCGACGGAGGGCGACACGGGCGGAGAGGTTAGGCGGCGCGGAGTCAGACGACCAAGCCATTGGCATGTGCAGCACCCCTGCTCACACCTGAAGCACGCCTCTTCCCACGCCCTAAGCTCAGCGGCCATGCCTCGGACGTTCGACGCTCATCGGGTCATCTCAGAGCTCGTAGGTACAACCATCACAACCCCTGGTCGCGATGCGCCCAACATCGTCCTCCGTGTTGACGGCCCCAACGTCATCGTCGGTACGACGACCTCACCTGCGGGTGAGCCGGTGCCCATTGCGAAGGTGCAGGAGGGTCTCGACCTCCTGTCGTCTGATGGCGAGGTGCGAATCACGCCTGAGACGTTCGGGCGCTACCGCCGCAGCTCGTTCATCGGGGCTGTCCTCGCATCGCTGCCCGGGACGGACGTGTCCGGGCTGCCGACAGTCGTCCGGCTCGCGAACGCCTCGCCATTTCGTGATCAGCTCCAACAGGCCTGCGCCCTGGCAGCTGCTCCACGCTCAACAGCTGCCACCGACGCCGCTGACCCGCTGCAGCGGCTCGTGGTCCACACCCTGCCGGCAACGCTTCGCCGCATCCTTGGTGACGAGGCGATCTACAAGGTCGCCGGCAGCGCTGGCCAGCAGAACTTCGCCTGGGCCGAAACGCCCTGGATCAGCGTCTTTGACCGTCGTGTCACAGAGACGGCGCAGAAGGGGCACTATCTGGCCTACCTCTTCCGCAAAGATGGCGCAGGTGTCGCGCTGACGCTCATGCAAGCCGTGACAGGGTCCGGTGGACGCAGTCGTCTGCTGGCCCAGGCCGAGCGATTCCGGAGGTTCCTCGACGCGACCGCCATCACCGACCTCGAGACCGCCCCTCTCGATCTCGGTGGGAACGCTCAGCGGACCATCAACTATGAGGCCGGGAACATCGTCGGCCGTTGGATGCCCGCCAACGCCATGCCGCACGACGCGCTTCTGGTGGCAGACCTTCAGCGGTTCTTGAGCCTCTACCGCCAGACGATCGAGAGGCTCGATGAGGAAGACGCCGAGGCCAGCACCGATGCTCCAGACGAAGCGCGAAGCGGCACGGAGGCCAAGCGCTACCGCTGGCACCTGCGGGCCGAAGGGCGCAACAGCGTCATCGCTCGGAAGGCGAAGGAGCACAAGGACTGGACCTGTGAGATCTGCTCACGAGCGTTCGTGGCAGAGCTCGGCGAGCTGGGAAAGCGTTGCATCGACGCGCACCATCTTGAGCCGTTCTCCCCGCTCGACGCCGGTCCGCGGAAGCTGAGCTACAAGGTGGACTTCGCCGTCGTCTGCGCGAACTGCCATCGCCTTGTGCACAGCAAGACGCCGCCCCTGTCGCCGGGTGCCGTGCGGGCGATCATCAACCCCTAGCCGGCGCATCGGTCAGCGGAGCTGCTCGCCGGCGCCCGCGGCGGTCACGTCGTCCGCAGATGGGAGCGGCGTTGCGACGAAGCTTGCAGGGCGGTTGTCGCCTCACGTATTGGCCCACGAGCACGAAAAGGCCCCGTTTCCTGGGCCTTTTGTCATGGGCGATACTGGGCTCGAACACGGAGCCGAGCCGTGAGCGCGCGGTTCTTCGCGGCGGTGAGGTGTCCTGAGGTGACATCAGGTACGGCCGCTGCGCTCAGATTGGCCCCACAGTTGGCCCCACCGGAGCACAGGCGTCGATAGTTGCAGGACAACGGCGCCGGGCCCGTGCTAACCGCGTGGCAGCCGTTCAATGAATCGCCCTAGCCAATCTGGCACCAGGCCAAGTAACTCGTCAGCGAAAGCATTGACGGCCTGGTCTGCCTGAAGGCTTCCGACAGGTGCAACACGTTCATCTACAAGCATCATCTCGTCACCAGCGGCACGTTCCCAGCCGTATCCGATGACACCAGCCAGACGCACGTTACCGTCATCGAGTAGCTCGACTATCCAGCCCACGTAGAAGACAAACGGGTTGAAGTCTGGGCCGGTGACGATGCGATCGGCCACAGGCTCCGCCCAGAGCACCTCCGGACGTCCTGCGGCTTCCATACTCTTCAAGATGTTGTTGACAAGGGTGTCGTATGTCGCGATCTCGACGGCGTCGTAATTGCCCTGAAGCTGGACATGGAGCGGTTCGAGACGCGCGTCGAGCGCACTTCGGAGGTTGTATGCCTGCTCGAGCTGCCACTCGCGCGTCTCACGCGCATTAACTTCGGAGGCAAGGCGCTGTCGCAGCCTCGCTCCGAGTTCAGACAGATCGAACGATGGCTGGCCAGGATCCGATATCACGGCACTCCAGGTTCGCAGTTCAGCAGCGAACTCGCGCATGGAAAGCCGCCGGGTTGAGTCGATGGTCGTGCATTGCTCCAAGATTCGGTCAAGCAGCAATGCCTTGGGATGAGGGCGAAGGTCAGCGACACGCAGACCCACTTGATCGGCCCGATGCTCTGTCTGCAACGGCCAGCGCTGGCCGACGGCTAACACCCAGAGCGTCTTAGCCAGCGACCACACATCGGCAGCGAAGTAGTCCACGCTGGATTGCCGTAGCAAAACCTCAGGAGCGAGGAAGTACAACGGCCCGATGGTCTCTCCCTCGGCTGTCAACGCCTGCTCGTTTGGCAGATCGACGAGCCCAAAGTCACCAACGCACCAATCGTCGGCATAGGCATACAGGTTGCCCGGTTTGACGTCACGGTGCGCAGCATCGAACTCGTCAGCAATGTCTGCAAGCGTCGTGGCGAAGCGCGCACCAGCTTCGACAAGCACATTCAACGGCGCGCCTTCGAGTGCGTCCGTTACGGGTGTGGCGATAGGCATCGCCAACCACGCACGTTCTCCCTTCTCCAGCTGGGATGGCAGGGACATTTCGAGGAGTGGAAGCACGCCGCTACGCGCGCCCAGAGACGCCTGGAATTCAGCTTCGCGGCGGAACCGCTCGTACGGCTCACTGTCCACACGACGCTGCTTCAAGATCTTTAGCGCCAGCGGCGGCGCGTCAGCATCCTCCACGCGTCCTGCCTCCCAGACCTCAGCGTTGCCTCCACTCCCGAGAAAGGACGACAGCTCCCATGGGCCGATGCGCTGGCCGAGCCGGAAGGCTGGCGGTCTCATAGCCCCCACGCTTCCATGAGTCTTGGCGCCTCGGCCGCCACGTCGATGACCCAATCTTCGGAGACCATCTGAGGTTCAACGCCTTGATCCACGCGGTACCAAGGTTGAGCGCGGGCGGGGTGAACACCAACAAGCCCGGCACTTCGGGGGTCGATGTCATGGCGATGGTTCACCCACGATCGGAAGAGATGCAACGTCGTCGGACCAATTGACTCCCCTGACGACCAATGGTGCCAATCGACACCTACGACCCGGTACAGCACGAGATGCGAGCCGCTGGTTCCTCCTTCGATGATCTTGTCCTCGGGTCGGTTGACTTCCTGAGCCAGCGCCGTAGCCCACCTAAAAGCCGCCTCATTGCCTTTGTCGAGGCGCCCTTTCGCCACTGCGTTAGCAAGGTCGTCAATCGCTGCAATCAACGGGCTCGTCATCTAGCGACTGTATTCGGCTCGGATGACGACAAGTGCCCGGCCCGGCCTAGCTCGGTCGCGCCCGTAATTCGACCCGTGCTTGCAGGCGGGTGAGGCGCTCTGAGGCGACGTCAGGAATTCACGTTGCGCTCAGATTGGCCTACGCGAGCCAATGTCGGCACCACTGGGCAAGCCATCGCGGCCCGATCTAAGGTGCCGTCACGTTAGGCGTGGATCTGTACCAGCAAGACAGACGAGTAACGGACTAGGTCGCCGGCCGCCTGGGTCGTGGCAAGCGAGATCGACTCGATACCAAAAGCAACCCCTCCGCCATGGGACTCGGCACCACGCTCCGCAAGATGCCGCTCGATAGCCGACTCGTGAGCGCTGAGGTCGCCGATGGTCTCTACGAACATCGCTGTACGAATCATGCGAGGAACCGGATTCCCGACGTGCCGATCTTGATCCGAGCCGGGAGCTGAGCGTCCGTGGCATGAGCCTCGATGATCGCCGCGCCCCTCGTGCGTACGGCATCACCAATGGGCGAGGCGAGAAGTTCCGGTGCGCAAGCCATCACCGTGCCCGAGAACTCAAACTCCACGCTCGCTCGAACGGGGCCGCGTTCGACGATGTGAAGGTATCGCTCGCTGTCGGCAAGACGAGGCTGGGGTACTGGGCCGCCAACGATTTGCCAGCGCTGCTGTTTCATGCCACAGAGTTTCTGCAGATCCCCGGACGGGGCAGTGGTGCTGCGCTGCGCATTGGCAGCAGGCGAGGTCACCGACGAGATGCAGGCCATCGCCGCCAAGCTTCGCGAGAGCTGAGGCATCGCCCCCGCCACGGCCGGCAGATCGACAATTGGCCCCACGAATTGGCCCCACAAGCACGAAAAAGGCCCCGTTTCCGGGGCCTTTGTCATGGGCGATACTGGGCTCGAAC